>JABWAN010000198.1 GCA_013361015.1 Candidatus Zhuqueibacterota bacterium
CTTCCCATTCATTCGGGCCCCACAACAAAATTACTTTTGCGTTCAGCTCGCGCTGCAAGCGGTCGCCCAATTCCGCAAAGGCAGCGAGCGGCCAGCGCTTCGTGTACCATCCGCCAAACGCATTAAAGGCAATCACGGGCGCATGACTCTCAAGGCTGTGCTCTCGCCAAAACGTTTCGACAGTTTCCGAAGGCTCGACCACGACATTGAGCTGCGTGGTGACAATCGGAATGTGCAGCGCGCGCAAAACATCCAAATTGAATTCGACGGCGTGCAGTTGATCGCCGCGCGGAATGACGACGCGATTGTAGGCAAAGCGTCGCACGCGAAAACGGAAGCCGATGCGCAGCGGCGCGCGCGTGAGATAGGTGAGCAAAGCCGTACGCGGGTTGCCGAAGAGATCGATGACCATGTCATACTTTTGCGCCCGCAACTCGCGAATGAAATTCCAGTTTGCGCGGAGTTGTTCGCGCCACGGCAGTTTTTGCCATGAGCGATGAGCGAGCACATGCACACGGTTGATGAGCGGATGGTTTTGCAGCAGCGGCGCGCTCGGCGGTTCGGTGAGATAATCAATCTCGGCTGCGGGGAACGCGCGATGGAGATTGTCGAGCACGGGCGTGGAGAGAATCACGTCGCCGATGCCGCGCAGGCGCATGACTAAAATTTTTTGCGGAGGGTTGTTCATGTGGAGGGAGTTGGTTCGATTTTTCATTGGTGGAAATGATACTGAAGTTCGAGGAGAGAAGCAATGAATGAGCTGTATTTTGAGCGGGTAAAAGGATTCTTCCGGAATGAGAATACTAGTATCTAAAAGATAAATTCAGCGCAAAAAATTTAGCCACAGGATTACGCAGAAACTCACGGAAAGAAACGCATTTGTGTCAGCGAATAAATTCTGTGCACTTCCGTGTGATTCCGTGGCTTGATCTTTTGGGTTCCGGCTTGTTCGGCTTATGAAATATATGAAGCACTCCTTTGCAGGATCGCCAAGTTTGAAAATAGGTGTTGGGCCGCGGGATGCCATCGCTTTGAAGTCACCTAGCCCGGAGAGATAAAAGTGAGGTAAACAAGCAAAGATGACCCCTCGGTGAAGCAGCGACAAAACAAAAGAAAACGCTGCATGATTTTTCAACTACGTCCGTTCGATTTGCTTTGCCGTTTACATTTCTTGTGAGCGGAATGAATTTTTGAGGCAGACAACGCGTGCGCTCAACATGCAAGTTGCTTAGCACATGCGTAAACAATCTTGACACAGGCGGCTTGGCCGCGACAGCGTTGCGTTTTTTTCGCTGTGCGATGCATGCGCGGCTGCGCAGTTTTTCTTTGCACGACTTTGTACAAATTGCAGAACATGCTTTGGCGAGGCGCCGCATTTGATGAGCTCTTGCGAGGCGGCGGTTGGCATATTCGTTGCGAACGGCTTGAACACATCACAGCGCCAAACACACTCAAACCTGTCGCAAGGAAAGGGTAGAAGATGAAAAACACGACAAAGTATTTTTTGAATTCGATATGGTGGCTCGTGCTGGTTTGTTCCGGCGCGGCGCTCGCACAACCGGGCTATCAATTCGGGCAGAACAAGGTGCAGTACAAAAATTTCGATTGGGCGGTGTTTCGCACGGAGCATTTCGACGTGCACTATTACACGGAAGAGGCGGAGACCGCGAAGGATGCGGCGCGCATGGCCGAACGCGGTTATGCTTATTTGAGCGAAACGCTCGAGCACCAAGTCAAAAATCGCATTCCGCTCGTGCTCTATGCTTCGTTGAATGATTTTCAGCAGACGAACGTGGTGAGCGACTTGCTCGATGACGGCACGCGCGGCGTGACCGAAGGATTGCGCAATCGCGTGGTGTTGCCCATCACCGGCTCGTATCGCGAGTTCAATCACGTGCTCGTGCACGAGCTGGTGCACGCGTTCCAATTCGACATGATGAACGCACGGCGCGGGGATATTTCCATTGCCCGTTTTGATCCGCCGTTGTGGTTTGTGGAAGGCATGGCGGAATATCTTTCAGTGGGCATGGATAACATTACGCGCATGTGGGTACGCGACGGCTTGCTGCACGATGATCTCGTGTCGGTGCAACAGCTCGGCAGCACCTATGACATTCGCGTGTATCGCCTCGGCGAATCGGTGTGGTACTATGTCGGCCAGAAATACGGCAAGAAGAAAGTCGGAGAGATTTTCAAAACCGCAGTGCAATTGGGCGATATCGAGCGCGCGTTTAAAGAGCAAATTGGGTTGGATTTCAAAGGCCTCACGAAAGCGTGGCACGAGTTCGCGCGCGAGGATGTGATGCCCGCGGATTCTTCGCTACAAAACGTCGAAGGCATTGCGCAAAGATTGAGCAAGCAATCCGGCTATTTTCATCGCATGAATCTCGTGCCCGCAGTGAGTCCGGACGGCAAGCATATCGCGTATATCGCGAACAAGAATCTTACGGACGAAATTTATTTGCTTTCACTGAAAGACAACGGGAAGTACGATGAGCGCTTGCTCGTGAAAGGCGGGCAGAGCCGTGATTTTGAGTCGCTGCGTTTTTTTGATACGACGATCAACTGGTCGCGTGATGGGCAGCGGCTTGCGTTTGTTTCGAAGTCCGGCAAGAACGATGCGATTTATGTAATGGAGCCGTTCGCCGATCGCATCACGCATCGTCTGGTGTTTGCGGAATTGAACGGGATCACTTCGCCGAGTTTTTCACCGGACGGCGAGCAGCTCGTTTTCACCGGCATTCGCGGCGGCCGCTCCGATCTTTATACTGTAAGCTTGAGCGACAACCAGCTCGTGCGTTTGACCGAAGATCGTTTTGCAGAATTGCAACCGCAATGGTCGCCCGATGGACAGTCGATTGTGTTCGTCACTGATCGCGGCCACGGCACGAATGAAGACCAATTGCTCTTCGGCGATTTGGATTTGGCGGTGTATTCGTTTGTGACGAAGGCGATTGCAGTGCTCATGGATTTTGAGGGCAACTCGATCAATCCGCAATGGTCGGCGGACGGTGGCGAGATCGCGTTCGTGTCGGAGCATCAAGGCATTCCGAATATTTATCGCATCAACCTTGCGAGTCGAGTGGTCACGCCGGTCACGGCATTGCAAACCGGCGTTGTGGGCCTCACCGAAACCACGCCGGCGATGAGTTGGTCTGCAGATGGCCGCACCATGGTCTTCACGAGTTTCACGAAACAACATTGGCATTTGTATCGCATGGCGCTTCCCGAAGCGACGCCGCTAGTGACCTACAATGCGGCGCCCGCGAACACTGAAACTGCACATGATGAAGTCACAACTATAGTTGTATCGGATTCCGTGTGGCTGCCCGCTGCGCCGGAGATGAATAACTTCTACACGGGCTATGTTTTGACGGATGAAGATTCAATTGAAGCGAGGAAGTACAGCAGTAAGCCGAGCTTTGCCGCGGCGAGTGTGGGCGCGAGCTTCGGCGGCTATTTCGGCACCACGGGCGGCGCGCAGTTCCTTTTCAGTGACGTGCTCAATCATCACAATTTTATTCTCTCGGCAAATCTGCGGCGCAGCCTTTCGAACACGGACGTTGGGTTCGCGTATTTGAATCAGAGCCGTCGCATCAATTGGGGAGCTGAGACATTTCAACTCAACAATGCTTATGGCGCGTTCATTTCGCAAAGCGCCGCGGGCTTCGTGAAGCAAACGTATCGCGGCGTGAATGCGTTCGCGTACTTGCCGTTCAGCCGCTACTCGCGCATTGAAGTGAGCGCGGGTGCAACGTTTGTCGATGCGGATTTGGTGGTGGAAAGTATCAATTACGAACACGGTCGCATTGAACGTTCTTCGCGCGACATTGGCGGCGTAGTGTTTGGGCAATATGGTGCGGCGTTGGTTTATGATAACGCGGTCTATGGCCCGCTCGGTCCCCTCAGCGGTCGTCGGAGTCGCTTGGAAGTGCAGAGCACGACGAATGATCTGCACTTCACGACCGCGGTGCTGGACTATCGCCGCTATCAAAACGTGCTGCATCGTTCCGTGCTTGCATGGCGCGTGTTGAGTGGCGGCAGTTTTGGGCGCGATGGGCAAGTTTTTCAAATCGGCGGGCCGTACACGTTTCGCGGCGCGGATTATGGGGATTTGGTGGGCACGCGCTTCCTGGTTTCGAATCTTGAATATCGCTATCCGCTGCTGCCGTGCTTGCCGGCTTCCACAGATTTTCTCAGCGGCGTGGCGTTCGCTGATGCCGCGGCTGCGTGGGGACTCGAAGTGCCGGGTTTGGTGAAGGAAACATTTCAACCGTTCTCAACGCAAGGCGGGTTTCATTTGCAGGATTTGAAAGGAGCGCTCGGTGTGGGCGCGCGTCTCAACTTGGGCTACTTCGTGTTGAAGTACGACGTCGCCTGGCCGACGGATTTGAGAGATTTCCGCAAGCCGCTGAAGCAGTTTTCGCTCGGCATGGATTTTTGATTCCTTCTCTCCTCCTATGACAGAGCAGATGGTTCGCGGAATGAGCCGTCTGCTCTTTTTTGATTGGAATGTTGGAGTGTTGGATATGTGTGAGTCAATATTTTTGAGTTCCGACCTCGCGAATGAAGCATTGATTGTCTATTATTAAATGTGTTGAACGCGGACGCGGTTTCTGAATTAAAGATAAAAGCAGGAGAACACAGTGTGACTGCAACCTATCAAGGCGTTGCTCAAATTGTGGGCGCATTACGGAGAACGGCAAGAATCAAACTCATGGAAGAACTTCTCTAAGATTCGTCATTGCGAGAAGATCTGCAAGACGCCTTATTGATCATGAGTCGCAAACATGAAAGCGCCGAGCCGCTGGAGAAATTCGCCGCGCGTATGCGCCGCAAAGGCAGGCTGAAGTGAAATGGCAAGTGACTTTAAAACGAACGGCGCAAAAAGAATTGGGAACGTTGCCGGATCCGATCATGCAAAGAATCTATGGTCAAATCAAGACGCTTGCCGATGAGCCGTGGCCTCGTCAAAGCAAAAAGCTGCAAGCAGGTCAAGGTCATCGCCTCCGTGTCGGAGATTATCGCGTCTTATATGAAGTTGATCGGCCAACACAAGTTGTTACGGTCTAGGCCGTTCGCCATCGTCGTGAAGCCTACAGGTAAAATTTCGCATACCCCCTTCATCAATCCACCAGTTCTTCACCTTAAACTACGTTTCATCGTCCCCTCTATCCTCCCAAACGGTTCATCCGTCGGCACAAAAATCTCGTTGCGATTCTCCATGCCGAAGCGTTCGAGATCAAAGGGAATGTAATGCTTGTTCGGCATGACGAGATGAACTTCGAGTACTTCCGGGCATTTTTCCAAAACCGCTTGGCCGAGCAGATAAATCGTCTGTTGCACGGAGTAGCTATAATGTTGTGCGAACGTGTCCAGTACGGTCTGTCGAATCGTTTGCCGGCTACGATTGAAATCGATATCCGCGCCGGCATAGCGCCATTGCATATTCACGTCGCTCGCCAAAATTCGGTCGTTTGTTTCCTTGAGCGTCGTGTATTGGTCTTTGATGTAATTCTCAAACCCGGAGTCGGTCGTTTTTAGAATGAGCAGGTTTTCAATTCCCGACGCGACGAGGAGCTGTTCGCGCGTGCGTGTGATTTTACTCGTCCATTTTTCGTTACCCGCGCTGATGAACGTGTGCGGATGTGGTGTGCTGCTCTCGTCTGCTTTTGAAACGGCGACACGCTGCCAAAGTTTTTCGGCCAGCTCGAGTTGCACGCGCGAGACCTGCGGGTTGTTTTGCAGAAAGTACTGCGCCAGTGATTTGCCGAACTCTTCGACGCTGTCGAGTGCATGCGTTTTCGCGTGCGCATAAACCGTGTTCTTCATCGTGTCCGTCGGCAGCACTTTGCGGTTGTCGCCTTCGGTATAAACGCTTTCGAAA
Organism: Candidatus Zhuqueibacterota bacterium; assembly: GCA_013361015.1. GTDB lineage: Bacteria > Zhuqueibacterota > Zhuqueibacteria > Zhuqueibacterales > Zhuqueibacteraceae > JABWAN01. The sequence continues at coordinate 5,888 of JABWAN010000198.1, forward strand.
TCGCCCTCGAGTTGAATGTTCACGGCCACTTCTTTGAAGTCATGCTCATGCGGCCGGCGTATAATCTTCGCGAAGCGTACCGCAGATTTGCCGTAGCTGTTTTGAGAGAGAACGGTTTGCATCTTTTCCTCGCTTTCCTTTTCAAAGTTAAACGCATCATTGCAACAAAACGGCTTTCGGCTCGAACAAGCATCATTATTGCATCGACTTATCCAAGATCAAAGGAAAACCTATGACGGTGCGTTTCAAGCTTGAGACGAATTTGCACTGGCTGCTCTTCGTGGGAATGGCGGCCACGATTGGCCTGGTTGAAATCGGCATTGTCGCTTCCGCCCTCTTCGCGCAAAACCCCGACATGTTCGCATTTGCGATCACATGCGACATTGCTCTTGTCATTCCAATCTTATACTACTTCCTCGCCGTACGCCGCAAACATGTGCCGCCGATCACCCTCGTTCCGATTTTCATTCTCTCTTTGGTCTTGGCCGGTTTGATTCTTCCGGTTGAGCAACACGCGTATCTCGATCTGCTCAAGCTTGTCATTCCGGCGCTTGAACTGCTCGTGTTGAGTTATATCGTCGTCAAAATTCGGGCGATCATAAGAAGCTTTCGCGAGGTGCGAACTGACGCGCTTTATTTCAGCGACGCGCTTGCCGAAAGTTGCGCTCGGGTGCTGGGGCAATTGTCCGGCTTGGGTTTCATCCTAACCGAGTTCTCTTTGCTCTATTGCGCGATATGGGGTTGGTTTAATAAATATAAAACCGGCAAAGCGAGCGACGCGGTGTTCTGCTATCATCGCAAAAGCGGCTATGGCGCAATACTTGGCGCGATTGTGATGATGCTCGTGGTCGAAACGCTTGCGCTACATCTCTTGTTGCAAACGTGGAGCGCGTTGGCGGCGTGGATTTTTACCGGTTTGAGCGCGTACAGTTTGCTGTGGATGATCGGCGATTATCATGCGATGCGGCTGCACCCCATCATTTTACGCGACGACACGCTTTCCCTCCGCACGGGCCTGCGCTGGCGCGTTAATCTCCCGCTTGATCAAATCACTGCCATTGAAAAATTTCGCGCACGCGAGCAGCGCGGCAAGGAGTATTTAAGCATGGCGCTCTTTGGCTCCCCGCGTTTGGTGCTTCATTGCAAAGCGCCGGTGCTCGTGCATGGCTTGTTTGGCCTCAAACGCGTCGTTACCCAAATCGGCTTGAGTATTGACGAAGAGAAGCTTTTCTTGGAAAGAGCGCAAGCGCGCGGCGATGACGTTGCAAAATGAAGCTGCGGATTTCAACTCCCACGATACGTGGAATAACCAAACGGACTGAGCAGCAGCGGCACGTGATAATGTTGCTCGGGCTGCACGATCTCAATGGTAATGCTCACGAAAGGATAAAAGCCCTTCGTGCCTTGTCGACGAAAATAGTTTTCGGTTGCAAACGTCATTTGATACACGCCGGCCGCGAGGTGAAAATCCGGAGGAAGCAAATTCATGATGCGACCATCATCATTCGTTTCTCCGATCGCAAGATCTTGCCATTCGCCGTCGGCATTGCGCTGCGCCAGCTTTACTGCAATGCCGCTCGCGGGCCGTCCTTGCGCAGTATCGAGCACGTGGGTGGTGATGGGACTTTTCATGGACGCACCTTTCTGTGGAGCAATGTCAGCTATTTTGGAAGGGACAGGATGCTCTTTCATCAATGTGTCATGACATGGAACCGCGTTTTCATACAGGCCGGCTTTTGCAGAATGACATTGAAGTGAATTTGCTTATTCGTGCAACAATTTCTCTAATCGAATTTTCGTGATCTTGCTTTGCTCGACCGCCGCGATTTGCAGCTCCGTGGCGTGATCATTCAGCAAACGCGCTTGCAAAATGGCAAGCATCTCTGCTGCGCTCTTGCCCGTGGCGCAGACAATGAAGATATAACCAAACTTGTTTTCATATTGCGCATTGCCCTCGGCGAGGGCAAGGAGCACCGCTTCCGAAGCTTCGTGCACGCCGGCTTGCTCGCCCTCGGCCCATTGCCGCGTGCTCGCAAACTTCGCGCGCAGGCTGTCAACGTCACCGATCTTGGGATGGTGCGCAAATGCTTCGAGCCAGTCGTTTGGCAACAGCTTGAACCAAGCTTCTTCGGCAGCAGCACACAACTCTTCTTTGGTTTGAAAAGGAAAGCGCTGTGCCATGAGCATG
>JABWAN010000199.1 GCA_013361015.1 Candidatus Zhuqueibacterota bacterium
CTACAATGTGCAAGGGCAACTCTTGCGCATATTGGTGCAGGAAGAGAAGGCACTGGGGAAATATTCGGCTACGTGGAACGGCCTCGACGCAAACGGCCGGCGCGTTCCGGCTGGCATTTATTTTTATCGTTTGAAAGTTGGAGCTGCAATTCTCTCCAAGCGCCTTGTAGCTTTGGAATGATGCGAATAAGTGCGCATACATTTTTGTAAACTCATGGCATTTCTCTTTTGCGACCTGGAACCGCTTATCACCGTGATATTTGCTTGAGGACGAGACATTTGCATTGAAAATAGAAGCGGGTTGCCGTATATTTTGGTTGATACAGCGGTGTGATTTCCGAGTGCCAATCTCAAAGTACATATCTCACGGTATTGCAACTCTACCAGGAATAAGCAAAGGAACCCACCATGCCTGTTAATCAGAAGAGAATTCTTGAACTCGCGCTAGCCAATCTCGAAGGGGATCGGCCTTTCTTGTTTCGGAACCGGTGCGCATGAGATTTGAAATTGTCTGTGCCGATACCTTCACACCTGTGGCTCTGCGATACGATCTTACGTTTGCGAAAACGCTCACCATTCCTCCGACAACTTACTCATTCGCACAATATTCACACTCACTGCCCCGTAATTCTCTTCGACTTTCCCTGCAATGAGCAGCGGTCGCAGTTGTGCGAGCAGGCGACAGAATTTGTCATAAGCACGCAGGAACAGCGTCGCGAGGAAGAGGCCGGTTTCATCTTCGAACGCCCAAAACTGCATGGCCTCGTCGCGCTTGGTTGTGACCTCTTTGCTCGCAATGGGCCAGCCGACTAGCTGCACGTATTTTCCAACGTGCGCATGCAGATCAATCGCGCGCACGCGTTTTAGCTTCACGATGGTTTCGCGATACTCTTCCAGGTGGTGCTGCGAAATCAATGTGCCAAAAGCGGCGATTTCATGCTGCATGCGCTCGCGCGGCGTGTAAGGCTTGCAGCATTTTCGCGCTTTCTCTTTCTGCACTTCGTACCACTCACCAAACTCTTTCGGCTTGCCCATGCCCACCCAATAGGCATACAAATAGTGCAGCGCCGCTTGCGATAATTCCGGCTCAAGCTGATCGAACACCCCCGCGAGAATCAAGCGCTCCATGTCTGCATCTTTGATTTCAACCCGCAGCAGGAAATCTTGAAATGAACGAAACCGGCCGTGCGCTTCACGCTCTGCCACAATATGTTCTTTCGTTTCCGTATGCACGCCTCGAATCCACATCAAACCAATGCGCACGTTGCCGTTTTCTTCCGTGCATTTGACCGCGCTCGCATTGATCTCTGGCAACAAAACTTTCAAACCCAAACGCTCACACTCACTCACATACGCACGAAAACCCCAGAATCCGCCGTGATACGACAAGCGCGCGGCCATGAAGATGGCAGGATAATGCGCTTTGAGATACACGCACGTGAGCGCCAGAATCACATACGAAGCGCTGTGCGCTTTGAGAAAGCTGTAATGCACGAATTGCAAAATCTGTTGTGCGGTTGCGTGCGCGACGTTTTCCGTCACGCCATTTTTGCGGCATCCTTCGATGTATTTGCGTATCAATGCGCGCAAACGCTGCTCGGATTTTTTGCCGGTGAGCGCTTTGCGCAAAGCATCGGCCTCCACTTCGGTAAATCCCGCGAGTTCCATCGCCACCAAATTCACGTGCTCTTGATAAACCATAATGCCGTAAGTTTCCGCGAGGATCCCTTCAAGCTTGGGATGCAGATATTCAAACGCTCCGCCATGAAAGCGCCGCAGAAATTCCTGCATGCTTTTGTTGCTCGCGGGCCGGATGATCGAAGAGAGAATCACGAGCACTTCGAAAATGCGCTGCGGCCCGGCATGTTTGAGCGCCGGCCCGACCTTTTCGAGCAGTTGCAAGAATGAAGCAGACTCGATATGAAAACACGCCATGGTTTTCGCCTGCACAATGAGTTCGCAGGTTTTCGCATCCGAAGCAAAACGTTGCCAGTCGCGATAATCGAGCGCAATGCCGTATTTGGTTTTGAGCGCGGTAAGCGCATCGCGGATCACGCACAACGAAGTGTTGCCGAGAATATCGACTTTCACCAAACGCAACACGTCTTCGGTTTGATCTTTCTCCGTATGAATGGCAATGATGCCATTCTTCGAGCGCTGGCGTGGGATGTAGTGATCAATGCCCTCGGGCGCGATCACGATGCCGCCGGGATGCAACGAAAGATGCGTAGGCATGCCCACGAGTTGTTCGGCCTGTTTTAAAATCTCCGGCCACTTGTCGGAAAGTTTGACGCCGCGAAACATGGGATGCGTTTTATAAAACGCTGCAATACTGCCGCCCCAGCCGGAGAAATAGCGCGTGACTTGTTTGATCTCTGCTTGCGGTAAGCCTTCAAGCTCGGCCAATCGGCGAATGGCTTGGCGCATGCCCATGCAGTTGTGATTCGCGACCATTGCGACTTTGCTTTCGCCATAGTCCGCGAAAATCTCGTCAATGATGCGTCGGCGCTCGTCTTGGCCAAAGTCCATGTCAATGTCGGGCGGATCGGTGCGCGCTTCGTTCAAGAAACGTCCGAAATACAAATCGCACGAAATCGGATCAACGGCCGTGATGCCGAGCAGATAACTGATCAAGCTTGCTGCGGCGGAGCCACGGCCGCACGTATACTCGGCTTTGCGCACGATCTCGCGCATGACGAGAAACGTATCGGCAAAGCCTTTGCGAATGACCAGATCGAGTTCTTTTTCCAAACGCGCGAACACGACCGGCGAGCCGAAAAATTTTTCCTGCGCGGCTTGCATGGTCAGCTCGCGCAATACTTCCGCGGAAGTTTTGCCGGACGGCAATTTCGCCGTGGGAAAAATCAACCGCTCAAATTTCAATTGAAACTGTGCGCACTGTTCCGCAATGCGCGCGGTGTTCGCGAGTGCAGCGGGATAAGCAGAAAACTCTTCTTCCATTTGCGCCGCGCTTTTGAACCAAGTCTCAGGATGCGCCAATGCTTCAGGTGGAACCGTGGAGAGCGTTTTCTTGAGCGCCATCGCACGGACTTTAACATGCAGCGCATAATCTTCGCGCGTGAGAAAGTGTACGTCGTTCGTGACCACGAGCGGCAAGCCATGCGTGCGACTGAACGCGAGCGCGGTGCTGCGATTTCTGCCAGGGCGAAGCTCGATATAAATATTTTGCGCAAGCCCACGCGCGGGCAGTTGTTCCAAAAGAGAAAAGCCATCGGTTATGATGATCAAATCTTCGTGGCGAAGGGCGAGCGCTTCAGCGAGTGTAAAGGCGGGATTGAGATGACGCGCGGAAAGAAGATGGCACAAGTTGGAATAGCCCGCGCGTGAATACGGTAAGAGCAACGCGCGACCGGTTTTATGTCGCACTTCCGCGCCCACAATGGGCGTGAGTTCGAATTGCTCGCAGGCTTTGAGAAACCAGCCCACGCCGTAAAGGCCGTTGACTTCCGTGAGCGCGAGCGCAGTGAATCCCAATGCGCGGGCTTGGCGGCACAGCTTTTCGAGCGCGGCCGTGCCCACGCCCATGGAATAAAACGAGCGAACCGAAAGATGCGTGAACATGGTGCAGGCTCATATCAAAGCGGCCACGGAATTTCACAGAAACACACAGAAGAAAAACTTCATCAACCGCACCAGTTTTTTTCTGTGCCCTTCTGTGTGCTTCCGTGGCTAAAAAATAAAGCGGCCACAGAAGCACACGGAAACACACCGCAGCAAAGCTCCGCGCAAAAATTTTCCGTGCTTTTCTGTGTGCTTGCGTGGCTGAAAAAATTCTATGCGCGCACGTACCACAAAACGAATTACAGCTTGCTCGGCTCCGAGCGAAATTGTATCTTGCTCGTGTTGTGATCTTATGGAATACTAGCAAAGGCCGAAACATGACCACCGAAACGATCAGCATCCCCGTAGATTCCGAAGCTGCTCGCTTGTATAGCTCAGCCTCCACCGAAGACCGAAAAAAACTCGGGCTCTTGTTGAGCCTGTGGCTGCGCGAATATGGCAGCGCGAAGCCGCTCAACCGCATTATGGATGAAGTGAGCGATAAAGCACAGGCGCGAGGCTTGACGCCGGAGCTCTTAGAATCCTTACTGCGCCATGAATGAGCCGCGCTTCGTGTTCGATACGAATGTAATTGTGAGCGCGTTGCTCTTAAAACATTCGGTTTCGCGGCAAGCGTTTGACCGCGCGCACGCACGAGGGCGTTTGCTTTTGTCGGAGGAAACACTGGCGGAATTGTATGAAGTGCTGCGCCGCGAGAAGTTCGCGAAGTATGTGCTCGAAACCGAACGCCTGCAATTTCTTGCGGCCTTCGCACAAGCCGCGCAGCAGGTCGAAGCCACGGAGCGCATTCAGGTTTGTCGCGATCCCCAAGACAACAAATTTCTCGAGCTCGCTGTAAGCGGCGAGGCGGCGTGCCTCGTAACCGGCGATGCTGATTTGCTGGCGCTTCATCCCTTCCGCAACATTCCCATTCTCAATCCCCCGGCCTTTTTGCAATTTTAGCAGCCGCAACTTTTGCGGCCACAGAAGCACACGGAAACCCACAGAAAAGAAAAGAGATTTTTTCCGTGCTCTTCTGTACTACAATTAAGCAAGATTGTTTTTTGAACAATGTTTTGCAGTCGTGTTTTAAAAAAAACGTTTACCGCCAAGCGCGCAAAGGATTCGCAACGAGCGCGAAGAAATTGCTTGGCGTTCTTTGCGGGAACTTTGCGGCCTTTGCGTTTTGCTTTTTCTTTTGGTTGCGCTGTGTGCTTCCGTGGCTGAAAAATCACACGCGCGCGTAACCGATCTTTTCCCCAAAGCGCTCTTTGATTTGATCCATTGCCGCGTAAAGACGCTGCTGTTTGTCATCGCAAGAATTTTCGAACAAACCAAGCTGTGCCGCCAGCGGCGTCAAACTCGTGCAGTGCAACATCATCATGCGCACGGCCACCCGGCGTTTGAGCGTTTTGTAGAGAAGCTGTTCCACGACTTGCTTGAGTTGTGCTTCTTCCTGCAAAGCCGTTTTCAATTTGCTTTGCCCTTGCGCCGCGCGACGATCGGCATACTCCAGTTCGAGTTTCAAACTTCGCACCGCCAAACGTTCGGCGCGTAATTCCGCGCACGCGGTTTCCACGAGCCGGAGCAGCCGGTCACGCAACATGTGCACGTCGTTCGTATCCGGCGCGAGCACAACGCCAAACACTTTCTCGCAGCGCGTTTTTTCCGGCACGAGCGGCGTATAGTCGATGCCGCGCGCTTGCTCGTGCAACAATTGCCCAACGCGGCCAAACAGCACAGCCAGATCGTCGCACGCCAAACGCGCGAGCACGCCGATGCTTCTCAAATTCATGAGTACAAGCTTGCGCCATATGCTTGCATTCATACCTGGCAAATAGCGCGCGGAATGCGGCGCAAGAAACGCGCGCTCTTCGCCCACCGGCACACGACAAAGTGGTTGACGCTCCGCTAAAGTTTGCGCGGCAATCATGCTCACGAGTTTGTTGCTCGCCACACCCGCGACGGCTTGCAATCCTAAACGCCGCAACTCTTGCATGGTGCGATAGCAAAGGTCAGTCATCCGATGCGGCGCATGCGCGAGATACGATAAATCCGCATAGCCTTTGCCCAAAGGCGCATGTTCCGTAAGCGGACTCATATTTTGTACGGCATGAAACACGGTAGCGCTGCCGCTCTGATAATAACGTTCATCATACGGCAGCACCACCAAATCGCGGCGCATTTGTTTTGCCACCGACAGCAACATGCCGCGACCAATCCCGCCGCTGCGGGCTTCGCGCGAGGCCACGCGCACCAGCGTGCGACTCGGTCCGGTTTGCGCGAGCACAAACGGCCGGCCTTTGAGTTTGGGCAGGCGCAAACATTCCATCTGCTCATGAAAGTCGCGCGCGGCCACATACGCAATCTGCCGTTCCATGTTCTCATCCTACACTCAAACGCGCGAGACGGCACGACAAATCTATCGGATCGATCACCAGTTCCAATGCCGCATTTTCCCGCGTCGTGCACGCGAGGTGAATCTGCGCATGCTGCCCAAGTTTTTGCCGCCACACGTTATGCACGGCGACCACGTGATATTCCGTTTGTCCCCACCGCACGCGCTCGGGCGTGATCTTGCCTGCGCCCACGCGCAACCATACTTCGACCGCTTCATCAATCTCCTGAAACTGCATAGCGCACCTCCTGTTCGGTGTTGTCCGTTCATGATGTCTCCGGTTTAAAAGATGCGCTCCCGATTCTCAGCCATTATTTTCCAGCTCCAACAACGTCCACTCCGTGGTGTCGTGATTGTACTCCAACACCATCTCCTTCCACACCACCGCGCTCAGCGTAATGCGTTCCAATCTGCCCATCGGCGTTTTGCGACTCCGGCGTTTTAAAACTTTCCCCAACGCATACAGCTTCTTTTTCCAAGTCACTTGCATGGGTAGAATCTGCCCCCCTAAAAATTGACTATTCACCTGCACGCGCTCATTGATCATTTGATTTGCCATGATCGCACCGTCCTTTCTGTGGTGAACGTAAAATCTCTTTTAAGGGCGGCGCATTATAGTGAACTAATGTGTGCTTGTCAACAAAAGATTCAAAAATTTTTCGGGGGGGATAAAGAAAAGGCGGGAAGATTTACGCGGCAAACTTGGCTTGCAGGCGCGCATCCAATTCCTGCACCGTGAGCGGCGCGCAGCCTTCGGTGCGGTTGTTCACGAGGATATAAAACGGAATGTTGAACTCCAGTGCTTGGTCGATGAGCGCTTCGATGTCAGCGCGCATTTCGGGGAGGCGCACTTTGAGCGCATCATACGGCGCGTTCATTTCGACCGCCTTCTCGTATTTTACGCCCAGCGGCGTGAGCAAACGCGCCACCGCAAAGTTCGCGGTGAAGGGATTCTCGCCCGCGGCTTTTGCTTGTTCACGCAGCGCGGGCATTTTCGTCCAATGATTGAAGACATGCGCCACATTGTGCGCGCGCAGGGTGGCAAAATACTCCGGCTTGAGAAAGTTTTTGTTGCGCAGTTCCACGGCGTATTGATACTCGCTCGGCAAGTTTGCAAAGAAGTGCTCGAGCTTTTCGAGAAAGAACGCCAGCGAAGGCACGACCGGCGGGAACATTTCCCCGAACTCAAACACGAACGGCCCGGTGTGTTCCTTAAACGTGGCCTCATGCACCGCGAGCACCGCGCTCTTAAACAATTCCGCGTCGAGAAAATGCGGATTGTCCTGTCCCGCTTTCTTGCCATAGCGTTTCTGGTTGCTCCACTTCGGCACGGTGAGTTCTTCCCACACTTTGCTCACGCACTTAAAGCCCGCGGGCAAATGCCGAGCATACTCCTCCAGCACAAACGGATTGGGCGGCGCGTAAAACGTATTGTCGATGCCCAAGGTTGAGAACGGCCCGAACGCCGCATACTCCGCCAGCGATTCGGATTTGATCGTCTCAGCGGTGTAAGGCTTGTGATAAACAATCCCCTGCCATTCGGGATACGTCCAGGTGGAGGTGCCCCAGTGGATTTGTGAGCGATAGTTGGTGATGTCTGTCTTTTTCATGGTAGAATATTTGAATCTTTCTCCTAAAGTTCAAATACTCTTTTTTGCTCAAGACTCTTGCCATCCTTTATCGCCACAAGCAAAACAAAACCGCACTAAATCGTGTGTCTCATTCATCCCGCACACAACACTGCATGCACAAAGCCTCGTCAACGAATTTCGGCTCATGTGCATCTTTGAAGCCTTCAATGCCGCACACGCGGCACGTTGCCCATTGCTTGAGGTCGCCGTTTTCGTCTTTCATGGCAACGTTCAATTGCTCGTCTTCAAGAAATACGCGGTCGCTTATGGGATCATAATACAGCGCAACCGCTTCCTCTAAGAAAGTGATTTGCCGGCGTTGAAACATGTAAGCCCTGAGCACATCGCAAGCTTCTTCCAGCGCCAAATCTTTGAACCTGGAAAGATCGTTGGTGCTCTGAGTATTTTGTTCTTTTGGTTTCATGCGCGCAACTCCCGTGTGACCAAATTGTGTCCATCATCC
>JABWAN010000200.1 GCA_013361015.1 Candidatus Zhuqueibacterota bacterium
ATCTTTCTTTTGCAGTTCAACAATTTCAAATATTATATCGGCGGCGACGCCGAAATCGACCAAGAAGATGCAGCCACTCCGATTCTCAATCCGGTGGGGGGATTTGGTTATGCCGGCCGGGTTCACGCAGTTAAATTAAGCCACCACGGCGCGAGCACCGCGTCGTCCCAGAATTTCATCAATCGCTTGAAGCCCAAAGCCGCTTTTATTTCAAATGGACCGCGAAATTCATACGGCCATCCTCATCAAGCAGTGATCAATCGTTTGGAAGGGTTCTCCGTTCACAACGGCACTGCGAATGGTTTGCGAAACTATTTCTTGTCGGGCGAGAGCGATGAGCCGGCAAATATCAATCGTCCAGGCCCGGCGCAACTCAATCCCAACATCGGCGAAGTTCCTAGTGATCCCCCGCCTCTTTTTCCTGCAGCGAATTACGGCGGTGGAAGGCACGCGATTATAACCGTAACCCAAGCGCAGTCCAATGCCAATGCGAATGGCAACGGGGTCAACAATTTTAATGTCAGGTGGAGGGATTGGGATGCAGTCAATAACGTTGTGGCCCCGCAAAATCGCGCGATCTAACCTGGCTTAACCGAAACAGGTACGGAGATATGCCGGATTACATCAGTCTTCAGCAGTTGGAAACCAATCTTAACAACGCCAAGTCAGGCGGTGCGTTGACGTTAAATAAAAGTTTGATTACGCCTACCGGCGCAGCAAACATTATTCAATTCCTCACGACGCTGCCGGGAAACAACCTTCCTCTTGATCATGTCAGTCTCGCTCTCTCTGGAGGTGCGCTCATCATCTCCGGGCAAGTGACAACAGCCTGGGCCATACCAGGGCTTACGGGCGAGGAATTGCAGGGGATCGCCATCAATCTAACCTTTACCGCTGCTGCAGTAAATGCTCCGTTGATCGCCGTATTAAAGATTGCAGAGGCTCGGCTCCACGTCCAATCGGATATTTTAATGCAAGGCGACTTGGGCAGCGATGCAATTTTGCTGCTCTATCTCAAAGGCAATGGCTCCGTAAACCTATCGCTCGCAGAAATCGGCAAATTCATTTCTAATGACCATTTGAAGGAAGACTTACCGCTTGGTGAATCATTATTCGAGGCGTTACAGCTCACGGACTTCAAAATAGATTTCAGTTTCGATCAAAAGACGCACACCAAGATTAGCGCTACAGGAGAGTTCAGCGGCGAATGGGAATTCGTAAGCGGTTTACCGACACTAAAGAACGTCGGGATTACAATCTCGTCGGATTATAATCCGGTGGGTAGCGTCTACACGGTTGGGGGAATCATTCGCGCCACTATTCATATCGGGCAGGATTTTGATATCATCGTTCCTCTTCAAGGCCGAGGCTTATGGGAGCTTGAAGTCATTCCTCATACCGGCAATATCTTGCCAGGATTGTCGGAACTGACTAACTTTGCAGGCGGAGCCAATTTGCAAAACGCCGTGCAAAATGGTTTAAAGACGATCGGCTTAGGTGAAATTTCCATTGACGGTGTGAGATTTGGCTTTGATTTTGTGAAGAAAAAAATATCCTGTCTCGCGCTTGCCAGCCATATCGTCGTTCATGGGGTCCGGATTAATCTGCACACCACTCTGTTGCCGGAATTTCAATTCGGCGGCAGCATGTCTTATGACAGTCGAATCACTCTCAAAACTCTTGCGAGCTACTATCACACCCAAACAGCCGATATTCCAGAAATCACCGTAACCGAATTTATCTTCTTCGCCTTTCCAAGCGGCGGCTACTATACCATCCACACTCGGTTTGAAGATTTGTGGCAATTTCAAGTGGGAGATAAAGTCCTCGCGCTTGAAAGTGTCGAGTTGAGTTTGACGAAATCTTCGCAGGGCGTTTCCGGTTCATTGATCGGATTCATGAGTTTTGCCGCTACCAGATTTTTCATCAAAGCCGAGCCTCCGGCTCCTGATCAAGGTTGGCAATTGGAAGCCATGGCCGGCCCAATCGACCTCGGAAATCTAGTTAACGATTTAGGCCATTACTTTGGAGCCGCCCAACTTGACACGCTCAACGGTTTAACCACCGATATTTTAAAACTCTCATTCAATACTCAAAGCAAAGACTTCAGCTTTGAGTGTGACGGTGAGCTTCTTTTGGGGCAACCAAAACTTGAAGCCAAAATAAATATTGATATCAAACGCCAAACCGACAACACCTTCGACAAATCCTTCAGCGGCAAGCTCACGCTCCGCCCCGATGTGCAGAACGCGCTCGACTTTCTCTTGCGCTTCGATACCAAGCCCGGCGCGAAGAATTTTATCGCCGCTTATCATGATGAAAACGGCATGGCGGTGAGCATCGATGCGCTCATTCAAAAAGTTTTTGATCTCGAAACCCACACCGGCCTTTCGTTCACGCTGAAAGACGCGCTGTTTGCTTATCAGTCGAACGGCACCTCAAAATATCTTTTCGGTTTGGATATCGAAGGCGGATTGAATCTCGCTGAACTCAAGCTGCCGGATTTGCCGCTGGTGGGCGCGATCTTTCCCGCGGATCAAACGCTCAAGCTCGCGTTTCAAGTTTTGGCGCCCTCGGCTCCATTCAATGCGCAAGAGCTTGCAGCTTTGAGCGCATTAAACAGCGGCGGGCTTGCTTTTCCCAATCAAGACCTCAACAACGTTACCCTCGCGACCACATTGCGCATGGGCAATGAGAGCAAGCTGCTCAATCTGCCCATCGATCTCGGCAAGTCGGGCAATGGCCTTGCGCAAGCGAGCAATCCACAAACGAACGCGGCGCAGCCCTCTGCGGCAAGCGGAACGAGCAACGACGGCGTGCAATGGCTCAACGTGCAAAAAACTTTCGGCCCGGTGCAAGTGCAGCGCATTGGGTTGAAGTATGCCGACAGCAAAATCACCGGACTCATCGACGCGGCGCTTTCGGTTGGCGGTTTGACCATTTCGCTCGACGGCCTCTCGGTCACTTCTGCATTGCAACCACTCCATCCCGAGTTCGCGCTGCACGGCTTAGGCATTGATTATCGCAACGGCCCGCTCGAAATCGGCGGCTCGTTCCTCAAAGATACTTTTCAGGATGAACACGGCGTTGCATACACGGCCTATGCCGGCATGGCTATCGTCCGCACTGCAACGCTTTCATTGAGCGCGATTGGCGCATACGCGAAGAAGGACGGCCAGGCGTCGCTCTTCATTTATGCCGTGCTCAACACGCCGCTCGGCGGCCCCGCGTTTTTCTTTGTCACAGGATTGGCGGCTGGTTTTGGATACAATCGCGACTTGCGCCGGCCTACGGTTGATCAAGTCGCAAACTTTCCGCTGGTAGCCGAAGCCGTGCAAGGCAGCGCCGCCGCAGTGCCGAGTGATCCCGCACAACGTCGCAACACGTTATCGACTGAGTTGCGCAAGTTGAACGACTTCATTCCGCCCAGCGTCGGCGAAAATTTTCTCGCCGTGGGTTTGCGCTTCACTTCGTTTGAATTGCTCGACACGTTTGCGGTGCTCATCGTGAAATTTGGCGCGCGTTTCGAGATCGATATACTCGGTCTCTCCACGCTCATCGTGCCCACTGCTGCAGCGGGTAATGCCGTGTCTCCTCTCGCCGAAGCGCAGCTTGCAATCATGGCCGCGTTCATTCCCAGTGAAGGCTTTCTTGGCGTGCAAGGCCAGCTCACCGCGAATTCGTTCGTGCTCGCTCGCGCGTGTCATCTCACCGGTGGTTTTGCATTCTTCAGTTGGTTTGATGGTCCGCACGTCGGTGATTTCGTGATTACGCTCGGGGGGTATCATTCTAAGTTTCAAGCGCCTTCGCATTATCCCACGGTGCCGCGTCTTGGCTTGAATTGGCAAGTGAATGACAATCTCAGCATCAAAGCGCAAGGCTATTATGCATTGTGTCCGCATGCGATGATGGCCGGCGGCTTGCTCGAAGCGATGTGGCGCAGCGACAACGTCGTCGCCTATTTCAAAGCCGGCGCGGATTTTCTCATCGCGTGGCAGCCCTATCATTATGACATCGAATTGTATGTGACGATGGCCGCCGAAGTCATCATTCACTTTTTCGGCACGCATCACCTTTCGTTCGACGCGGGCGCGGACTTGCACTTGTGGGGCCCGGAGTTCGCGGGCGAAGCGCACATTTACGTGAAAGTGCTCGGCTTCAAAGTCAGCTTCGATGTAGAATTCGGCGCAGGCGCGAGCCTGCCCGAGCCGATTGATTGGGTAACGTTCAAAAAGTCTTTTCTGCCCAAGCCCGAAACCGTGTGCAGCATTGCGATCAGCCGCGGCTTGCTGAAGGAAAGCGAAGACGGGCGTTGGATCATCAATCCCAAAGATTTTGTTTTGATCACAAACTCCGCGCTGCCTGCGACTGCAGCGAACGGCGACGTGACCGGAACGAATACGCGCCTCGCGGTGATGCCCATGGGCATTCGCGGCGGCGAGTTGAGTTCTTCGCATCAAATCACGATCACGCGCGAGGAGGACGCGGCGAAGACGAATTTGATCGGTACTGACTTTGCCCTCTCGCCCGTGAAGAAAGCCGTGCCCGCGGCGATGTGGGGCGAGCCGAAGCTGGCCTCGCAGCACGGCAAAACCTATTTGCAGCCTGCGGATTTAAACGGCCCGCGTTTCGTGGAGAACACGCTTGCGGGATTTGAAGTACGATGCGGCAAAACGCTTGCGCCGAGCGAAACGCATTGGATCGATCCCGCGACGCTGCGCGACGCTGCCGAACTTGTGGACGACGCGTTTTCATGGCAGGCTTTTGCTTCAACGGATGCGCAAGGTCATGAAGCTTGGCAAGCCGCTTCGAACACGATCCTACACAACGCGAAACGTGCAGACTTGCTCACCGCCCTCGGCTTGCACACCGCCGAGTTTGATTTCGGCGAGAGTCTGTTTGATGAAGTGTGGGTGGAAGATTAGATGGAGCATTTGTAGAGACGAGTCGCGGACTCTTCTCTGCGGACGCAAACGCGAAGCAACGAGTTCAATGGGGAAATCCAACGCAATACCATTAATCACGAGTCGATCATGCCTGCTCAAACTCCCGCGCCCGCCGGCGCAATTGAATTTGTCGAGTCGCATCGACCGCAACTCGATTCCGGCGACTACACGATTGCAGTTGAGCACACCATCAGCGCCTCCGGCAAGATTTCCGAGGCCCCCTTTCGCGCCACGCGCAAATTCTCCGTGCTCGGACCGCGCTTTGCGATTGACCCGCAAGAAGTCGTGGCGGTGTTCCCGGCGCCGGGCAGTTTGGGCGAGCATTCCAACGTGATGCCACATCTCACGCTCAAGCGTAGTACGTTGCCGTGGGAACGTTTGTGCGATCATCGCAGTGCGAATGTTCCCTGGCTTGCTTTGCTTTTGTTTGATGAAGAAGAAGAAAAAGCGCAAAAGATCACGACAACTTCGTTGCGCCTCGCCGAGCTGAAACAAAGCGACGACAAGTTTCCCAAATATCTTTCCAAGAATGCTGCATTACCCTCGGACGAGCCTTATCTCGTGGAAGAAACCGGCGAGCACGCGGATGATAAACTCACTATCATCGACGTCGACAAAACTTTGTTGCGCAACATTGCACCGAAGAAGAGCGATTTGCAATGGCTCGCGCACGTGCGCCGCAGAGTTCCTTTGCCGAAGATACCGCAAGAAGAAGAGCGCGCAGTGCTCATTTGCAATCGTCTGCCGCAAGCCGGCCATGCGAGCCTTGTGCATTTGGTTTCGTTGGAAGGGCGCTATCAATCCAACGCCGAAGAGTTGGATTTGCGCAAAGCCGGCAATATCGTTCGACTCATCAGCCTCAAGAGTTGGCGCTTTACCTGTCTCAGTGCGAAGCAAAGTTTTAAAGGCGCGCTCTTACATTTGAATCATCAACTCGTGTGCAATTTTCCCGACAGTGCGGCATTGCAAACGAGCTTGGCGAGCGGCATGATATCCACGGATTTGCGTGCCGCGTTTACGGCGAGCAAGCACGAGCTTGCGCCCACAGCCCGCGTGCATGATCGCAGCAGGTGGGAGATTCGTGATCGCGCGCGTCTCTACCTCATCGGCGGGCAGGGCACGAGCTTGAATGTTTATAATCAAGCCGGAAGATTTTTGTTTAACACAATGGTGAGTCAAAATCTTGCAGCGGGACAAGCAGTTCCGGCTGATCTTGCCAACGCGTTCGCGCGACAAAAGCATCCGCTTGCGGCAAATGCAAACGTTGAAAGCGCGACCAATCATTGGTGGCTGGCAGATGCCAATAAAGTCTATTTCATGACTCCCGAGGACGGGCGATTTTATATTTACTTCTTGGATCCCGACCTTTCCGCAACGTTGCGTTTGCCGCAAAACACGCACGCAGTGGCCGAGCAGTATTTGCGCATGGGCAGCGCACCGTTGCGCCATGAGATGCGGCAAGGCAACAAAGCCGTCTCGTGGTATCACGGCCCGCTTGTGCCCGGAAAAAACAATGCGCGCGATGAGATTGAATTGCCCGTTCGCGGCGCAGATCAACTCGTGCGCTATAACAGCGAGTATGGCATGTTCGATGTTTCATATGCCGCGGCGTGGGAGTTGGGGCGATTGCTCGCTCTGCAGAACAAACGCTTCGCGCTTGATTTGGCGCAGTGGAAACGCAACCACGCGCAAGCGCGCAAAGCCGCGGAATGGCAGCTCATGCATCTGCCTATCGTCGTTGCTGCGCAGCAATTGGAACTGCCGAAAACCGTGCGCGATTGGCTCGCAGATTTAGAGCAGCTCAAAGGCGTGCCGTTCAACTACCTCGTGCCCGAAGAAACAATGCTGCCGCAAGAGTCGCTGCGCTTTTTTCAAATTGATCCGCTGTGGGTGGAATGCTTGCTCGACGGCGCGTATAGCATTGGCCGCGTTTCCGCTGCGGATTTCACACACGAACGCGTGCGACGCAATGAAGTGGTGGGCACGACGCGGCCTGCGTACAGCGGCTTTATGGTTCGTTCAAATGTGATTGCCGATTGGCCGGGATTGCTCATCGAAGGTTTTGTCGCGCAAGCACGCTCACCGCTCAGCCCCCTTCGCCGAGAAAACTTTTCGTCGAATGTTTTGTTTTGTTTATTTGAAGGCGAGCTGCAAGCGGTGGAGTTTCATCTCAAGCCGGAGACGCTGCACTTTGGTTGGGATCAGTCCGACAGCGCGCCGACACCATACTTCAAAGCATTGCGCGATCGTGACGGACTTGAAAAGGAGGGCCTCATGATTTCGTTTGCGCCGAAAGACGGACAAGCGCAAGTGCTCGAGGTCGATAAATTTGCCAAAGACATGAAGGCCAAACTAGTGGCCGCGAATTTGTTATTGAACACGGAAGCTTTCACCTCCGCGCAATTCGGCATGCAGATGATTGCGGGAATCGAGCGCGTGCGCTTCGACGGAGAAACACTTCAATGAATCTCAGTTGCGTTATCACTGCGGTCCGGCTGAGGCTTTTTGCATAAAACCGCCTGTCAAAAATCAGCTTGTTAAGGGCGGCGGCTTTTCGCTTTTCGATTTACGTTTCAAGGCGCGCTCTTAGAGAGTATTTGAAATGCCCTTATAATCCTGCAACGCCCGCTGCAAAAAGACTTTTCTAAAGCCCGACGTCATTTCAACACGCAAAGTTCATCGTGCAGGCCTGCACCTATTTACTCCGCCAAGTGTGGTGAAGCCATCGCCATTTACGTCCTTGAACGCCAGCACCCAATATGTCCCCGGCCGAATGTATGGCATCGAATAGCTGCCAGTTGGTGAAGTCACAATCGCGAATGCCTCTGGCTCGTGACCCTCTCCGACGAACGGGAGTTTCGCGCTCAAGCCGACCACAGCGCCGAGCGGGTCGCCGCCTGCGAAGGCGAGATTTCCTGAGACCATCGCGGTGGGCAGGCTGGCGCCGGTTGAAAATGTGGCAACGTATGGGCGATCCAATCTTGCGCCACTCATGCTCTTTGCGCCGCTCAAAAAGAGCACGAACTTCGTGTTTGCCGTGAGT
>JABWAN010000201.1 GCA_013361015.1 Candidatus Zhuqueibacterota bacterium
CGGCCTGCTCATCGGCATGGGCCTGTCGGGCACCACCTTCAGCGTCGTGCTCGGTGTGATCGGGCGCATGGCCGCGCCGGAGCGGCGCAGCCTCGCGCTTGCCTTCGAGTTTTACTTTCCATTGCAGAAAGCGCGCAGCCGGGCTGGTGATCGCGCCATTTGTGGTTGCGGTTTGGACCGCTGCCCACTGGCTCCACGTTTTGTCGGGTTTGCCCGTGTTGCCGCTGCGCGTGAAAAATTGCGCGCTGCCCTTGGCTTCCCAGCTCATAGCGCCCCATTGCGCAGGCACGCTCGCGTCGATCACTTCGGATTCGTACTCGCCGCTCGTGCGTTCCGCAGCGCCCAGGGTTTTGACTGTTCCGGGATTCGCAGTGGTAATGATCAACTGGCCGGAAGCGGTCGGCGTGAGTGAAGTGATTTGACTCGGCTCGGATTGCAACAACAATGTCGGTGTATTATCGGGTTCTATACGATAGATTTTGCCTTGATCGCCGGTGCCGATCAAAAGCGTAACCTTCTCCGTGTTGGCGCTTCCGGATGCGAGCGCGAGAGCATGCACCCGTTCATTGCGCGAATTCCAAATCGTTCTAGCCAAGCCCGGCGCGGTGATTTTGTAAACCGCGCCCACACCTCCGCCGGGAGTGACCGGCGGCGCCAATTG
The DNA here is from genome assembly GCA_013361015.1 of Candidatus Zhuqueibacterota bacterium. Taxonomy (GTDB): domain Bacteria; phylum Zhuqueibacterota; class Zhuqueibacteria; order Zhuqueibacterales; family Zhuqueibacteraceae; genus JABWAN01. Next base: position 662 of record JABWAN010000201.1, read on the forward strand.
CTCTTCCCCGGCAACGTTTTGCTCGTCTTCCGCGGAGATGACGATCGCACCCTCTTCGTCCTCCGGCGTCATCGCTTCGGCAGTGTGAGGCCCGGCTCCCGGCATGGGCAAGCCGGGAATGAAAAAGCCCGTGCTCGCGGCCGCGATATAGACCGCGTCATTGTGAGTGGCGATGCGATGAATCTCGTCCATCGGCGCATCATAAATGACTTCCACCGTACCATCGAGCTTGAGGCGATAGAGATAACCGCTGCCGCTGGAGCCGGCGTAGAGCCAGCCGTTGCGCTCATCCCAACACAAAGCGCGCAGGTGCGCCTCTTCACTTTCAAACAGAACGCGCGTTTCGCCGGCGGGTTTCACCAGGAAGATTTTTGCCGGCTCGCCCGTGGCTACGAACAACGTTCCATCTTTGTGCGGCTCAATCGCCCATACATATTTCGCCTCGGGCTTGAAGATGGACTTGGCCTTGCCCTGTTTGTCGAGCTGATAAACTTGTCCCTGCGGAGAAGTGGCAATATAGAGATTGCCTTGGGCGTGCGCCATGGCGAACACGGCGACTTCTTCACTCGTGTAGATGGTATCGAGGCTGCTTTTGTTGGTTATGCGTACGACCAACGCCGGATTGCCTCCACCCGCGTAGATCACGCCTTGCGCGTCGACTGTGGCGCACCAAAAGTATGGCAGCGTCGCGCGATACGCCTCTTCGAGGGCCGGCGCTAATTTGAGCTGGCCAAGCCCGTCAATGGAGACGCCGAGCGCTTTGCCTTTTTCTAATTGCTCTTGTGTAAAAAAAACTTTGAACTGCGGCGAGGCTGCCATAAGTGTGAAGGCCAGAACGACGAGCAGGGAGGACGAGAAAAGTTTTTTGTGCATAGGTTGTCCAATAGTCCATTACAAGTGAAGGCTTCGAATAAAATCATTGCCCACGAAACTGGAACTCCCACAAAAAAAACACTTTCGTGGGAGTTCCGGTTTCGTGGGAGAAAATCTTTCTGTTCGCATCTCATTTTGCCCCGCCAAGTGTCGCCTTGTGGTTGAAGCGACATTAACGCAAGCGCAGCCGAATGGTTTTTGAGCCAGTGAGTGCGTATGGCAGGTGCTCTTGGCCTCGCTCCGCGGAGGAGTGGGGCGCGCTCGGTAGCATGATCTTGTGCTGCAATTCCAAGAGCGTTCGCTCTCTGGCAAAGGTGGCATTGCCCTTTAAGTTTTGCGTCTGCAAAACGGCGAAGGCAGTGGGCGGAAGGGAAGACAATTCTTCTCCCTCAATGACTAAACCACGATCGGGCACGCGTAATTGATAATACAAAAAGTCGTTGCGACGGCGTGCATTGAGCAGCGTAGTGAGTTGCTCAAAATTCTGCACCGCAAAGCGTCCGGGCGCACTGCGTTGCTCGAGCAACGTCATGTCCCGGCCGCTGCCAACCACGACGTTCAGAAATGCGCCGGAAGCAGTCTTGGGAATGACCAAGGTCTTGCGCACCAATACTTCCGCGCCGCGATGAATTTTGACGCGCGTGAACACGTTGATGCTGTCACCGGGTTCGGCCTCGTTGCGATCCAACCAAACATGATCGACACTCGCACTGCGCCGTCCCGGCAAAGAAGTGAAACTTAAATCAACTGCGGCGACGTTCGCCGGCTGAAAATTGTTGGCCATTACTGCGCCGAGCACGCCGGCAACTTCGCCGGTGGATTGCAGAATGCCGTTGAGCGAGCCGAAGCCGGGAATCGCAGTCAAGCCCGGATAAAAATTATCAAGCGAAACTTTTTGTCCATCCAGCAAGCGCACTGCGCCGGTAAGTTGCAGGCTGTTCTCTCCGATAGCGAGGCGGCCGGATTGCAGCGTGTTGACCAGCACGAAACGCAGAATGAGCGGCATGAGCGTGTTGAGCGAGCGCTCGTCTGTAAATTGGAATTGATAGCTCGAAGCTTTGCCGGTCTCATCAACATAGCGCACGTTCATGGGCAGCATGCGCGGCAGATTGCCCAGCTCGCCATAGATGCCGGTGGTGCGGTCTTGCCGGAGTGCGCCGAGCATTTGCGCGCTCACGCCGATTTTGAATGCGCTCAATTCGCTGGGCACGACGGTCAAAACTTTGGCTAACGCAATCGGCAACTCCACCGGACCGCTGTTGAAAAACGGATGGCCAAAGGCGAGCATCTTGTTGCCTTCGCGATAGGTCACCGTGCCGATGGCTTCGATGTCGGTGGCGCCGGTTACCAATACTGCACTGACTGCGGCGCCGGGCACGAAAGCATCTTTGTCAACTTTTTCATCGGAGGCTGTGCCGCCGCTCATGGCCAAAAAGCCCGCGGGCTTCAAAAGCTCCGTGGCTTGCGCAAGCAGGTCGGGTTGGAAACCGGAAAAATTCAAAGGCACGAGCAGTGGCTGGAACGGCTGCGCCGTAGTGAGGCGTTGTTGGAGGAGATGCGTGGGCGTGAAATTCTCCCATGAGGGCGCAACAAGCCCGAGCGCCATTTCGAGAAACTTATTCTCTCCGCTTTCGCGCGCTGCGGCCAACTCGCTATTGCGGCTGGCTTCGCGCTCGATGATTTCGAGCATTTCACTGATCGGGGTGACGCCGGCCAGCGGTTCTTTCACAAATGCGGCGATGGAATAAGAGAGCGCGCCCGCGAGTTTGCCGTCGAAATAAATCGGACTGCCGCTCATGCCCGCGGCCACGCCCGTGAACTCGGCTTTCTTGCCCTGCAAACGCACGAGAATGAGATTGCGATTCGGATGGAAATTGCGCAGCACTTCCACGACTTCCACTTGAAATTCTTCGGGCTGATAACCGCTGAAAACGGTAAGGCCGGTGCCCCGCATGCCGGGTTTGATTTGCTCAAGCGGGAAGAAATTTTGCGCGGCGAGCGGTGCAGCAAGGAGCAGCACCGTGCTGAAAATACCACGGAGTTTCATTCGCATCTTTCAATTTTAATGGCGAGCAAAGTAAGCCATTCACGTAATAATTGCAACGGAAATGTTCTCTCAAAACGAACGAGGTTGGACTTTGAAGCTCGCTGATTATGCAAGCAGCGAAGCCGCGCTACAAAATCCAAGTGCACTTCGCCATTGGGCTGAAAATAAAAATGGCGCGGTGCCTTCCATGGGTCGCCGCGCCAAATCCGATGCAGTGCAAAGATGCAGTTCATCAAAAGCGCGTGCCTGCGCTTTCGGGTCATCCCTGGCCCGGTGCTCTTGCCTGAGCTTTTATCGCATATGCACGCCGGGCTGAAGTCGAGCTTCACTCGTGTCGTCGAGTCGGCGCCGTCCCTTAGCACCGTGAGCATGGCGCATCGGTTCTGCTCAATCCCTGGCTGCCTGCTTGCAGCCCGTCACTCTGTTACTCGAATAAAACACAACTTCAGTTGTGGTCGATCAAACAAAAACGATTCTTCCTGAAGCCATTCAGCCCGAACGCCTTTGCCAAGATTACGATCCGCTTCCTCATGAAGCGGCAAATCGTGCACTTCCTGTGCGAGTTGCTTCCGACATCCTTGATACGATTTAGTAATGCCGGCAAAGTTTGTCATTCTCTTTTGTAACTCAGATGACTAATTCGGGCATAAAAGGCTCGTTTTTGCATCATCTGGTCTTATACTTTGCAGGGATTGTGCCGCGAGAGTTTTAAAACCTGCGTGAGTGATGAAGAGTTTGAAAGATTTTGAGAAGTCCCGTATTGAAGGGGGATTTGGGGGGTATGTTTATGTTTTAGGGTTTTGATAAAGCACGCGCCAGTGTCAAGTGACCAACACCTCAGCCCCCTCACAAAGGGGAACTGGAGGACGCCTTCGACTTCACTTCCCGGCGGTCAAAAGATTTCCGCCGAGGCGCTCGCGATACATATGGTCGGGCATGCGGCAGGGCAGACCGCCTTCTTGCAGCTCGCAGTTTTGCCAGAGCGGGCATTCTTGCGAGCAAATGCGGCCTTCTTTTTTTTCGGTGGGCTGCTGATCGACGATCGGCAAAATCGTACGTGTGCCAATGGAGCGATAGTGCACGTTTTGGCCGAGTAGGTATTGTTGCACCATTTTCAAAAAGCGGTCGCGGTTCTCGGAATCGCCCGCGAGAATTTCGCCGGGGCGCATGGCGCGCACGGCTTTGGCAATGTAGGGATCATAGCTCATGTAGCCCCAAAAATCCAAGCGCAAGCGTAGCAGGTCCTGCGTGGCGATTTGCAAGGCCAAGCCTTCGAGCGTTTCGCGGTAATCGTGGACGCGATTCAAAATCAGCTTGGGCGTGAAGGCATTGATGAGGCGGAAGAAACGCACGCCCTCGCGCAAATCGACCTGCTTGACTTGCTCGCCGATCTCCGTGAGCAAGCGCCGATCATGCACGTGCGAAGGATCTTTGGAACGATCAAGCACCTCCAAAACTTCTTTGGTATCTGCAAACTCACGGCGCAAACGGCGAAATATGGCGACCTTGATAAAGTTGTAGCATTCTTGAATGGAAGTCGGCTCGGGATTGGCGACGACGATTTGAATATCGCCGGCATTGAATAAATCGACTTCATTGAGCGACATGCCCGCGCCAATATCGACGATGACGAATTCCGCGAGCAAGCGCCGGAAATGACGTATGAGCTTGAGCTTGTCGGCATACTCCATGTTCGCCATGCCAATGCTGCCAGCCGCGCCGCAAATGAGCTGCAAGCCGTGAATCGGCGAGGGGATGATTACGTCCGACAGCGCTTTGACTTTGCGACTGATGAAATCGTGCAGCGTTTTTTCCGGCGTGTGAATGCCCATGACGGTATGAACATTCGCGCCGCCCAAATCCGCATCCACCAAAACTACGCGCGTGCCGGCCTCGGCGAGCGCAATCGCAAGGCTGGAGCTTACCAGGGTTTTGCCAATGCCGCCTTTGCCGCCGCCAACCGTGATGATTTTGATGGAACGCGCCGGCTCTGATGAGGGAATATCGTCTTCAGTGGGGAGTGATTTCGCCATGCGTCAATCCATCCTTGGCAATGACCTCTTTGCAAGCAAAACGTGAGTTTCTCATGAACTTTTAGTTACCCGCAATGCACCTCGATTGCGCACTAGGTTACAGGCTTGCGATATTTATCAAATCTCACGTGTGTCACGAGTCTTTCGCAATGAGATGATGACAGAACGTGCTGGCTTTTTTGGGGCGAGGTTGTGAGGGCTGTTGCGAAGTGGAAGAAAAAAACGACAGCCGGGAGTAACGAGATAAAATTTTTTCTGGCATGAATTTTTTTTTGGCAAACCGGATAGCGCGTGCTTATATTAGCGCACACTTCAACGCACGATAACTGGGTCCGTTCTCAACAAGCGCGAAGATGGTTTTGGAGAGAGGGGAGCATTCTCTCTCTCTCTCTCTCTGAAATAGTTTATGAAAAGCTGAACTGGGCAGTTTTATTTTAAGCAAGGCGCAGGGAGCGTGGTGCATGGAGTAAAGTGAACGAACACTTTGCCCCAAGCTCCTTGCCCCATGCCTTCTGCCTTTCCGCACTTTCATCTTTTGGAAGCTAAGAACATGATCAACAAATCCCCGCCCGAACACAAATGAAAAGCGCCCGCGACACGACGTCTTCACAGAATACCTGACAGGCTGTTCTGAAAGTTTCAACCGTTATCGACGGGCGCTTTTTTATTGCCTGAACCTAAAATTTTCTCGCCCGAAAAGCAAAAAGCTTTTCTTCTCACACCATCCAGGATGGATGCCTTTACCATTTTTGAGGAATAAACAAAATGAAACGCCATCAACTCGCCTTGATTGCAATTGCCGCCATTGTCGCCCTTTTGCCCCATTCACTCTTTGCGCAAGAGCCGGATTATTTCCCGATGAAGATTGGCAATAAGTGGTTTTATAAACATTTGACCAACCTGGGAAACCTACATTGGGCTAATAAAACTGTAGAGATAACGGATACCACCGCGATCAACGGCAAAATCTTTTTTGTTTTTGACGAGAAACTCTATGATATCCACTACGAGCCAGGCAAAGTACATCAGAGTAAAAGTTACTATCGTAAACTCGGCAATGGTGATGTCGTACGATTTAGTGCAGCCATCAACGATGAGCAACTGTACTATTCTTTTTTGGGGGATTCTCTCTATCGACCATACTTTTTCTGCTTAACGCCGAGGTGGAAATGGCAAATTACTTTGACCGGCTACAGAGTCGCTGTCCGAAACCCTGCGGGTTACTTCCCAAATTGCTTTCAATATGATTTTAGATATTCGATTGACGGCCACTTAGTGCCTGAGACCTATTTCATAGCTTTAGCGCCTAATCTAGGTTTTATTAATGAAATTGCAGAGGGAGATTGGAATTTTCTTGTGGGCGCTTTTTTAAATGGAAAGGTTGTAGGAGACACGCTTTTAACAAACGTGGAAGAATCATCTTTTACCTTACGACCTTCATCGCCCATACTTTATCAAAATTATCCCAATCCATTTCGCAGCCAAACAACTTTATTTTATTCACTGCCAAATACCTGGCGTGAACTAATTCACGTCTCAGTTTTTGATCTTTTAGGGTGTGAAATAAAAACCTTCACACCACACAAAGCCTTAGATGGTCAGCATCAATTTCTTTGGAATGGAACCGACAATCTCGGGAAGGAGGTGAAAAACGGCATTTATATCGCAAGGCTCAGAAGCGGTCCAATTCAACAAACGATCAAAATCTGTTTGACGAGGTGATCCCCTCAAAACCAGGGAAGGAGCTTTACCATGAGAACGTTAGTTGCAGTATTGTTCGCGGTCGTGTTGTTTGTTTGGGCGAAAGAATGCTTTACAGCCGATTGCGCTGGCACCGGTAATGGTGTAGGCTCACTCTCTGCTCAAAAGAGGGTTTTGTTTGTTTGGGCTAAGACCAATGATGATCCCAGCGCTTTTCCAAACTGGGCCAATGGGCTTACGACGACGCTATCGGATTATTATCAGGTGATGTCTTATGACCAGCACACCGTCATCACCAAAATCGCTACTCCACCTTCAGATCCTAATGGTGGCTTTTGGATTTCGAGTCATCCCGTTGCGTATTATAAAAATCAGTATAATCCCCAACAACCCGGAACATATTTGGGGCCATGGGGAATTTTCATCGAAGAAATACTGCTCCAGATTCAACAAACCAAAGGGGCGGTCTATTTTGATGATGTAGACATCATTATGACCTTGGGCACGAATGGCGCAGAAGGTTGGTACTATGGTGGCAATCCAGCTGAAAATAACACAGGCGCGGGTATGTTGGGAGTTGATTTTGTGACTGCCAATGGAAAGCTTTTTGATCGTTATGATGGCGGAGTTTATCAAGAGTTTGGTGGC
>JABWAN010000202.1 GCA_013361015.1 Candidatus Zhuqueibacterota bacterium
AGGAACTAAAAATTTCATTCACAACCGGCGCGAGCATTATGATTTATTCAGAGATTCCGGAAGGAAAAGGCGTAAGCTCGTCCGCCGCGCTTGAAGTCGCAGTCATGGCGGCCGTGGCTGCCGCATTCAAGATTGACATGCGACCGCAGGAATTGGCGCGGCTGTGCCAAAAAGTTGAAAACCTGATTGTCGGCGCGCCCTGCGGTATCATGGATCAAATGACCTCGGCCTGCGGCAAAGCGCATCAACTTCTCTCACTGCTTTGCCAGCCCGCCATTTTGCACGAAGCTCTCCGCATTCCGGATCATCTCACTTTCTGGGGAATTGATTCAGGTGTGACGCATTCCGTTTCCGGCGCTGATTATACTTCGGTGCGAGTGGGCGCGTTCATGGGATACCGAATGATTGCCGCGTTGGCGGGTTGCAACGTTTCGCCCACAGAGAGGCAGCAGCACGTTCGCATTGACGATGCCCGTTGGCATGGGTACTTGGCGAACCTCACGCCCTCGGTGTATGTACAAGACTATGCCGCACAGTTGCCGGATGAGATCAAAGGCAGTGCGTTCCTCGCGCGTTATCACGGCACCACTGACGAGGTTACAGAAATCCAGCCGGAAATGATCTATCGCGTCGCGCAGCCAACGGCTCATCCTGTTTATGAAAATTTTCGTGTGCGCACCTTTGCGGCGCTGTTGTCGAATTCAAAAAGCCCGCTGGCAATGGAGCAACTCGGCGAATTGATGTATCAATCTCACAGCAGTTATTCAGCTTGTGGTTTGGGCTCGCGCGGCACCGATCGATTAGTCGAACTGGTGCGGGAGCTTGGTTCGACAAAAGGACTTTTCGGCGCTAAAATCACCGGCGGCGGAAGCGGAGGCACGGTCGCGGTTATGGGCAGGGCCGACGCCGAGCCAGCGCTAGCTGAAATTTGCGCACGATACGCCAACGAGACCAAGCACTATCCCAAAGTCTTTAAAGGTTCGTCAATGGGTGCAATTGAATTTGGCAGCGTCGTGTTACGAAACTCAGAACGCGGCTATTGATTCATGCTCCCCACGGGAGGCTTTCCCGAAACCAATCAACACAGAGAAAGAGCCATGAAACTCAATCGCACACCGCTGCTTCTAATGGGTATTGCCATGCAGATCAATTTCAGTTATGCCGAAGAATTGCCGCGCATCACCATGCGCCAGTTTGGCGTCACCGCCGCACGGCAGGAGGTAATGCTCTACTCACTCGTCAACGCAAAAGGCAGCCTGCTGGAAATCACCAACTATGGCGGCATCATCACACGTCTGCTCGTGCCCGATCGCGATGGCAAATCGAGCGATGTCGTGCTGGGCTTCAACACGCTGGAAGAGTACTTGAAAGACTCGCCGTATTTCGGTTGCCTCGTTGGCCGCTACGGCAATCGCATTGCGAACGGCCAATTTGTTCTTGAGGGAAAAAAGTATGAGCTGGCAAAAAATAACGAGCCTGGCGGCATGCCGTGTCATCTGCACGGCGGCAATGTGGGATTCGACAAAGTCGTATGGAATGCAACGCCGGTGATTGAGAATAAAATCGCCGGACTCAAGCTCGCTTACTTGAGTCGTGATGGCGAAGAAGGGTATCCCGGCAATCTCGCGGTGGAAGTTTCGTATTGGTGGACGAATGAAGATGAGCTGAAGATCGAGTATCGCGCGACCACTGATAAAGCCACGCCCGTGAATTTATCGCATCATTCTTACTTCCATCTCAAAGGCGAAGGCAGCGGCGACATTTTGGATCACGTCTTGATGATCAACGCGGAGAAATACACGCCGGTAAACCAAGGCTTGATCCCCACCGGCGAGCTTGCAGAGGTGAAAGGAACGCCGTTCGATTTTTCACGGCCCACGGCCATCGGCGCGCGCATTGAAGAGAAGCATCAGCAATTGCAATACGGTTTAGGTTATGATCACAACTGGGTTTTGAAAAAGCGCGCGCGCGCTTTGGAACTGGCTGCCACCGTTTATGAGCCGTCTTCCGGCCGCGTGCTGGAAGTTTGGACAACTGAGCCGGGATTGCAATTCTACAGCGGCAACTTTCTTGACGGCCATCTTTCGGGCAAGAGCGGCAAGCCGCATCAATTTCGCCACGGGTTTTGTTTGGAAACGCAGCACTTCCCCGACTCACCGAATCAGCCCCAATTTCCCAATGTTATTTTAAAGCCGGGAGAAAAGTACGAATCCACCACGATTTACAAATTCACCAGCCGGAAACAATAAAACAAAACGATTGCCGGCAAGACTATTCTTTGAATCATTGTGCCAGCAATCGTCTGGCTCGTGGCTTTTGCTTTGAAGGCAACGCTTTTGCTTTTGAACAGCGAGGAGGAGAGATTAAAATTATGGCCCCGCAAACAGTGCATCGGGTTCAACGAAATTCACGTCGTCTTAGTTTTTCTCACAAAATAGTTTCGTGGTTTGTGGCATCGCTTCTCTTGAGCATGACCTTCGCCTGCCAACAATCCGAACATTGGATGCACGGCGAGGCCGCGAAAAAAGAATGGCGCGTGTATCTCGGCGATCAAGCGAGCACGCATTTTTCTCCGCTCACGCAAATCAATAAAGAGAACGTGACGCAATTGCAAGTCGCGTGGACCTATCGCACCGGCGATTTGCCCGAAGGCGAATATGGCGAGATGCAAACCAATCCGCTCATCGTGAACGGCGTGCTCTACGGTTCCACGCCGCGCACGAAAATTTTCGCGCTCAATGCCGGCACCGGTGCGGAGGTGTGGAGGTTCGATCCTTTTGCCGGCGATGCCCAAGCCGCGAACACGCAAGGCCGTTTGCGCGGCGTCACGTATTGGCAAGACGACGCCGGCAAGGACCAACGCATTCTCTTCACCGCGGGCGCGCACATGTTTGCCGTCGAAGCGCTCACCGGCAAACTCATCACGAGCTTTGGCGATAGCGGCAGAGCACGTTTGGATCAAGGCCTCGAAATTCGCGGCGAAGTTGCGGGCGATTTGTTTGTGATTTCGACCACGCCCGGCATCATTTATAAAGACCTCATCATTTTCGGCACACGCCTCTCCGAAGGCCCGGTCTCTGCGCCCGGACACATTCGCGCATTCGACGTGCGCACCGGCAAAGTTCGTTGGGTGTTTCGCACGATTCCGCAGCCCGGCGAATTTGGTTATGACACGTGGCCGCCGGACGCATGGAAAACCACTGCCGGCGCGGCCAATTCGTGGAGCGGGATGAGCCTCGATCACCAGCGCGGACTCGTGTTTATTCCCACCGGCTCTGCCGCGTATGATTTTTACGGCGGCAATCGCAAAGGCGAAAATCTTTTTGCGAATTGTTTGCTTGCGTTGAATGCAGAGACCGGCGTGCGTGTGTGGCATTATCAAACCGTGCATCATGATGTGTGGGATCGCGATCTGCCCGCACCGCCGAATTTGATCACGGTCGAACGCGACGGCAAGAAGATCGATGCGGTCGCGCAAGTCACGAAGTCCGGCTTTGTGTTTGTGTTCAATCGCGAAACCGGCGAGCCGTTGTTTCCGATTGCAGAGAAGCCGTATCCCGCTTCGGATTTGGAAGGCGAAGAGACCTGGCCCACGCAGCCGCTGCCGCTGAAGCCGCCGCCGTTTGCGCGACAAATTTTTCAAGAAGAGGATGTGACCAACACTTCGCCCGAAGCGCGTGAAGCCGCGCTCGCGCGTTTGCGTGAAGTGCGCAGCGCGGGCCAATTCATTCCGCCGAGCAAGCAAGGCACGATGATCTTCCCCGGCTTTGACGGCGGCGCGGAATGGGGCGGGGCGGGCATCGATCCGCGCACGGGCATCATGTATGTGAACTCGAACGAGATGCCGTGGATTCTCACGATGATCGACATCGAACTCGCGCAGTCGGAGAATCCGTATGATCGCGGCCAAGTGGTGTATGCGCTCAATTGCGCGAGCTGCCACGGCGCGAATCGCGAGGGCGATCAACAAAAAATTTATCCGTCGTTGACGAATTTGAAGAGCCGTCGCACGCGCGCGGAAGTGCTCCAAGTTATCACCAAAGGCAAAGGCTCCATGCCTTCGAATGACTTCTTGCGTGAGGAAGAGAAGCACAACTTGCTCGCGTTTTTGTTTGAAGATAAAAAAGCAGAGCCGTTCGATCCAAACCGCCGCCGTGCGAGCACGAACGAAGCGCCGCTTGTGCCGTTCGTGTCCACGGGCTATCATCGCTTTTTGGATCACGAAGGCTATCCCGCGATACAGCCGCCGTGGGGCACGCTCAATGCGATTGATTTGAACAAAGGCGAGATTCTTTGGCAAGTTCCCCTCGGCGAGTTTGAGGCATTGAAGCAGCGCGGCATCTCATCGACCGGCACGGAAAACTACGGCGGCCCAGTGATTACTGCGACCGGCCTGCTCTTCATCGGCGCTTCGAAAGACGCGAAGTTCCGCGCGTTCGATCAAGCGAGCGGCAAAATTTTGTGGGAAACGCAACTGCCGTTTGGCGGCTACGCCACGCCGAGCACGTATGAATACGAAGGCAAGCAATACCTCGTCATCGCCTGCGGCGGAGGCAAGATGAACACGCCCGCGGGTGATGCGTATGTCGCGTTCGCGCTGCCGAAGTGAATTGAAGGAAGAAAAGATGAGCAACATCAAAATTGTTGAGAGCAAAAAAAACGTTCCGCGTGGAATGAGACCGATCGGAAATGGTATTTCTCCGTCGCGGACGTGGTGGAAGCCTTGACGGACAGCAATGACGCCAAGCAGTACGTCAAACGAATGCGGCAGCGTGATCTGTAACTGAATTCCAACGTGGGGACAATTTGTCCCCGCATTGAATGTCTGCTGCAGACGATAAAAGAGTGTGAGAGCTTAATCTAAAGATGAATTTCAACCGAGGTACAATTTGTACCCTGCTTGGCAAAGGCGGCATGAGGGCGTGTAAAAAATCGCGTCTGCAAAGTTCGAATGTCCCGTTGCTTTTCAACTCCGCTAGGAGTGCGATGTTTATAGCACGCGCCCAATAACCCACGAAAACTCCGTTAGGAGTGGCATGTGGTTTAGGACATTGTTGCATTCGATGTTGCACAAGAACATTTCACTCCTACCGGAGTTTGAGCCGTTGTGTTGGCTCCGTGCTATAAACATTTCATCCCTATCGGGATTTGGCTTGCGAATAATTTAATCGCTAGAACGAAGAGTCTATGAGGCAGGAATGATCGGTTAAACCATACTCCACTATAAAATCCTCGCCAAGCTCGGCGAAGGCGGCATGGGCGTCGTTTACAAAGCCGAAGATACGAAACACGAGCGCATCGTTGCGATCACGTTTCTCTCGCAACACATCGCGGCCAATGCCGAGGAACGCGAACGTTTTTAATCAAACCGAGGAGAATCCATGCAAGCCCGAGTTAGTGCAACGTTCTTGATCGTTTGCTTCGCTCTTCAATACGCTTTTACACCCGCTGCAATGAGCGGGTCTTCCGAGAACGGTGCGCACAAGCCCGCGGTTTTCACGGACCCCGGCCGCGCCGAAAAAGTCAAAACCACGGCAACTGCGGTGGAAGGAATTTTCAAAAAGTTTTTTGAAGATCGCCACCTGCCCGGACTCGTATATGGCGTGGTCCTCGATGGCAAGCTTGTCTATTCGGGAGGTTTTGGGTATGCGAACCTCGAACAGAAAACACCGGCGCAGGCGCAATCGCTTTTTCGCATTGCTTCGATGAGCAAGAGCATCACCGCGCTCGCCATTTTGCAATTGCGCGATGCGGGTAAACTGCGTCTCGACGAACCGGCGTCGAAGTATATTCCGGAGATGAAGAAGCTGCGCTATCTCACCAAAGACGCGCCGGAAATCACCATCCGCCATCTCCTCACGCACGGTGCAGGTTTTCCCGAAGACAATCCGTGGGGCGACCGGCAACTCGCGGACTCCGATGAAGAGCTGCGGCAGCTCATCGCGAACGGGCCGTCGTTTTCAAATGTGCCGGGCGTGGCGTTCGAATACAGCAATCTCGGGTTCGCGCTGCTCGGGCAGATTGTGCAGAAAGTTTCGGGCATGGAGTTTCAGCAATACACGATGGCGAACATCTTCAAGCCGCTCGGCATGAACGCCACGGTGTGGGAGTATGAAAAAGCGGAGCAGAAAAAACTCGCGCTCGGTTATAATTGGATCGACGAGTCGCACGTGGACATTCCGTTGGAGCATCACGGCTCGTATGGCGCGATGGGCGGCTTGATCACTTCGATTGAAGACTTCACGCAATACGTGGCGCTGCATCTCGCGGCCTGGCCGCCGCGCGACGAGCAAGAGAGCGGCGTGCTCAAACGCAGCTCGTTGCGCGAGATGCATCATCCGTGGCGGCTCGATGCGATGATGCCCAACTATCGTTATCCGAATGGCCGGGCCTGCCCCTCCGCGAGCGCGTATGGCTACGGCCTGCGCTGGGTGCGCGATTGCGAGAGCAAAACGTATATCGGCCACAGCGGCGGTTTGCCCGGGTTCGGCAGCAATTGGACGATGATGCCCGACTATGGCCTCGCGGTGATGGCGTTCGACAACATCACCTACGGCGGAACGAGCACGATCAACACCGCGGTTTTGGATACGATCATTACGCTCGCGAAGCTTAAACCGCGCGCGCTACCGGTTTCCGATATTCTCGAACAACGCAAGAACGAACTCGTAAAAATTTTTCCAGATTGGAACGGCGCGGAGCGTTCGGGATTGTTTGCTGAAAATTTTTTCAAAGACAATCGTGTGAAGGATCTCGCGCAGCGCACGAAAGAGCTTTACGAAGAGGCGGGAGAGATCACCAACGTCGGCGCGATGTCGCCGCTCAACCAATTGCGCGGCACGTTTCTTCTCCTCGGCAAAAAGAAAAACCTCGAAATCTTTTTCACGTTGACGCCGGAGAAATCGCCGTTGATTCAGCAGTTGCGAATGAGGGCAGTTGAGAAAATGGCGGAGTGAAACATAAAGCCCAGGAGTTCAAAATTTCAAAAAGCAGGAGGTAAATGAATTCCATCACCGTTATCGGCTTGATCGCTGCAATTTTAACCACGAGCGCGTACGTGCCGCAAGTGATCAAGAGCATGAAAACCAAATCCGCAAAAGATTTGTCGCTCGGCACGTCCACGATGTTGTGTTGCGGCGTTTTGCTTTGGCTCATTTACGGCGTCATGAATGACGACGTGCCGATCATCCTGAGTAACGCCATCACACTGTTGTTGACCATTACGCTGCTCATTTTGAAACTCAGGCATGGGTAATGAATATTCAAACCGTCATCTTCGACCTCGGCGGCGTTCTCATTGATTGGAACCCGCGTTATCTTTATCGTAAGCTTATGCAGAGCGAGGCTGAGATCGATTACTTCCTTTCGAACATTTGCACCTTTGCGTGGAACGGCCTGCAAGACGCCGGGCGCTCATTTCGGGAAGGCACGCTCGCGTTGCAAGCGCAGCACCCCGAGCATGCCGAGATGATCGCCGCGTATTATGGGCGCTGGGAAGAAATGCTTGCCGGCGCGATCGAAGAGAACGTGGAAATTTTTCGAGAAGTGAAACGCACGGGATTGCCGGTATATGCGCTCACCAATTGGGCGACGGAGAGCTTTCCTGTCGCGCAAAAGCACTACGACTTTTTGCGGGAATTTGACGGCATCGTCGTTTCAGGTGAGGAGAAAGTCGCAAAGCCGGACGCGCGGCTCTTTCACATTCTATTTGAGAGATATAAAATCGAGGCGCGCCGTGCGGCTTATATCGACGACTCTGCGAGCAACATCATCACCGCCAAAAGTTTGGGATTGCACGCCATTCATTTTCAAAACGCGGAGCTGTTGCGGAGGGAGTTGCAAGCTTTGAGTGTGATATAATATACTCAGCTTTGCTTTGTAAGATTTTGAAGGGCAGGGTGATGAAAGAGTTGTTGGAGCAACATAAGCGTCTCGCGCAGCTTTATAGCGCCGAGCAGGCT
>JABWAN010000203.1 GCA_013361015.1 Candidatus Zhuqueibacterota bacterium
ATCAATACCGGACTCTCACTTAAGACAGCAATTCAAACTGGATTTGGATTTAATATACCCTTTGCTGGGTTAGCAGTAGGCGGTTCAATCCAAGCACTTGCCACTGACGTATTTTCGGGCCGCTTAAAGTCATCAAACCCTGTAAAAATGGGTATGTATGACATAGGGGCAATTTGGAGTTTATCCAAGGTTTGGAGAGTGGGTTGGTTAGTCATGGATTTATCTCAAGTAGTTGGGCGCACTACTGGTGTTGGAACTTCTTTTTCATTGGATCAAAAAAATGGAATCGCGCTTGATCTTATATTTGATCACATGGGCACATTATTTAAACCAGGCTATTCATATTCAACAAAAAACACGACTTATGGGTTAGGCTTGGGCGTCTTTTTAAGAGGGTACGAGACACGTCAGTATTTTGGCGGGCCATCGGCTTCACTCGCATATCATGCAGATGAGTCTATAGATTTTGTCGTCAAATATAATCAATCAAAGTCTTCTGTTTTTTATCTAGGAATAGGAATACAAATCTAAATATCTTTGAATAAGTTGTAATTTACTATTATAAATCGTTTTCAAATCAAACGAACGGAAGGGAATAGCCGTGGGCGGATTATCGACCTCGCCGTCCGAAGTGCCGGCGAGCGCATAAAGCCGGTTGGGGATAGTCGGGCCGGGCATGGAACAGAACCAGCGATCACAAACACAGAATTGCTCCGCCAAGTTATCGTAAACCGGCAACTGCCCGGCCGTGTAATATCCCATGATCAGGCCGGGATCGCTCAAAGGGCTTTCTTTGACAAGCTGGTGATGGTGCGTGGCAAAATTTTCCACGAAGCCACGATTGTTGTTGGCAAGCTGTTGCTGCACGCATTTATAGGCATGGCACGGATCCCACAGAAAACTCAAATGTTCATCGGAAAGCGGCTGCGGCGCATAAACCTTGCCGTCGTACTCGATCTTTTGATCGTCTGAAATCTTCAGTCCATCGACCTCGCTTCGTGCTCTTCCGCCTCGGTCTTGCGGCATGGACAAGAATCCGAGCATGTGATCGAACGAACGGTTTTCGAGCATGAGCACAACTATGTGCTCGATCTGATCCAGCTTTGCAAGATTGTGATCAGACATGATGTCCCTCGTTACTGTTTTAGAGTTGTTGACCAACCTTGGGATACCCGTGCGGAAGCGCCAGCCACCTGCGTTGAATTTTTTGCACCCTTGTGATTAAACTACTACAAGCGCGCTCTCGCCCTCCTAACCCCTTCCACCATATTCGCCAGCTTTTGCCGCGCGGCCCATCTCGCGGTTTGGCTCAGGCCGCAATCGGGCGCGACGGAGAGTTTTTCCGGCGAAACGTATTGCAAACAGAGTTTGATGCGTTCGATGACGTCCTCAATGGTTTCGATATAATAACTCTTCACATCGATAATGCCGACGGCCACGTCGCTTCTCTTCGCAATCTCCGCGATCATCTCGATCTCCGCAAATTCGCGACTCGCCATTTCGACGTGCAGCTCGTTGACTTTGAAATCGAGGAAATCCGGAAACATGGGCGCGAGACGGCGTTTGCCCACGGCGCGGCCTTTGTAGTTTCCAAAACAAAGATGCGCGGAGAGCCGGCACTTGCCCGCAACCGGCTCGACCGTGCGATTGAAAATATCCACGAAGCGCTTCGTGTCTTCGCGATATGCATAGCAGCTCATCGATGGCTCATCCACGCTGATTTCCGCGCAGCCTGCTTGCACGAGCGCTTCGAGTTCCGCGCGAACGATGGGCAGCAATGCTTCGGTGAGCGCATAGCGATCTTTATATTGCGCGTTCGGCCTCAGGCGGCCACTCAAAGTATACGGCCCCGGCAAACTCGCTTTGAGCGCCGGCCCGGGCGGCGCGAGGCGTTTGAGTCGTTCGAACTCTGCGACGGCACCGAGTCCGCGCGGCGCGCGCAGTTCGCCAATGACTTCATGTTTGCCACGTTGATCATGCGCCGGCGGCCCCCACTTGCGCGGCGAAGCGGATTCCAATTTGAGGCCTTCTAAAAATCCATAAAAGGAGAGATTGAAATCAAAACGCGTCTGCTCACCGTCGGTGATCACGTCGAGTCCGGCTGCGACTTGATCATGAATTGCCGCGATCACGGCGTCGTCTTGCAGCTCGGCAATATCCGCGGCGCCGAATTGCTCGAGGTGTTGGCTCGCAAACTCCAGCCAACTGGGAAAGGGATAACTGCCGATAACGGTGGTGCGGAGGGGAGGGTGAGACATAAGACAATCGAGAATTGAAAATTGAGAATGGAAAATTTTTAATTGAAAACTTGTCTCGTGAAATAAAGCAAAACCGTTATTCAATATACTCTTTGAAATCCTCCAACGGCGCATCGAAATCATCGGGCATGCTGATCGTGCCTTTGGCGTTTCCGGATTGCGCGCGCACGATATTTTCGCGAAACCCCTCATACAACTTGCCCAAACGATACGCATGCTCGTCATATGCAGCTTCGAACACGGTGTTCGATTTCTCCGCGCCGATGAGGGAGGAAGCAGTGAGCACTTTCGGCGGTTTGCCCGCGGCAGTCAAACGCGCGGCGACTTCGGCTTTGATCGCATTCACAATTAAACAGCCGCCGACAGTTGAACCGGGTGACACGGGAAACTCTAACCCCTCGACACGCACCATCGCATCGCCCACCGGCGCGCCGGTATCGAGCACGAGATCGGCAAAGTCCGAAAGCTTTTTGTGGGAAGGATGCTTGCTCGTACTCGCAGCCGCATGTTTCGCGGTGATGATTGCCACGACCTTCACGCCGCGCTGTTTGAAACCCGCGGCCATCTCAATCGGCACGGCATTGCAGCCACTTGAAGAAATCACCAGCGCGGAGTCTTTCGGCGAGAGCACGAAGTTGCGCAGGATTCTTTCGGCCAGGCCCGAGACGTTCTCAATGAACATCGCTTGCCGTTGTCCGTTCGCCCCGACCACAGGATTGTGAAACGTCATCGAAAGTTCGACGATCGGATTGAAGCCGGGAAACGAGCCGTAACGCGGCCACATTTCCTCCACGAGAATGCGACTATGACCGGAGCCGAAGAGATGCACCATGCGGCCCGCGAGAATCGTTTCCGCGAACCAATCCGCGGCGCGCTCGATGTACTCATGCTGATTTTCGACAAGGGCGAGAAGTTCGCGACATTTTTGGAGGTAAGTGACTGCAGGTTGAGATTGTGAGGGCATAGACTTTAATTCAGATTGACATCGAGTGGCATGAATGCCAGCTTAACGATGAAACACTATTCCATCATGGTTTTGATAAGCGGATTGAGTGGCAAAGGGAGGACTCTCCGGTCGCAAGCGGTGTGAAGGCCGCGGGCAAATCTTAAAACGGAGAGTCTCCTGAAGGGTGCGGCTCGACTACATGCCTTTGACCGCGGTCGCCACGGCAAGCACCGCGAAACCGGCGAAAACGAGCCAGAAAGCATTGCCCGCTATGGCAGCCGCGGAGATCACGCTGAATTTTCCGAGCAAGCCCACGATGCCGAGCACGACGGCGATGAGCCATAGCGTTTGATTGGGGGCATTCATTTTTTTCATGATCCTTCCTCCTTCGGGTTTGGGGTAAGCAGAAGATACAAAACCACTGTGAGGGAACTGCGGCAACCGGAAGAATAGTCATCAATACCGCTCTGCGACGCCAAAAATATGCACAGAAAAACTCAGAGCCGCAAGGCGAAAAACTTGGAACTCATTGCCGCTTTCGGTGGTAAGTCGAAACAAAACCCCACAGATAACCGGTGGTAGAGGAACGATAACACCTGGAAGGTGTTGGCTCACGGTCTGCGCGGCGAAAGCTACGCAGACTGTTTTGTTTTGGGGAGGGCGCCTCGAATTAAAAACAGCTTCAGGCGCCACTACGAACTTGCCTTCTTAAATTGTGTCTCAAATAGAAACGCGTAAAACCCGCCCTTGGCCAGCAAGTGCTCGTGCCGTCCCTCTTCCACAATCTCGCCTTTATCAAACACCAAAATCCAATCAGCTTCAATCACCGTTGACAGCCGGTGCGCGATCACGATTGAGGTGCGGTTGCGTTTGAACTTTTGCAGCGCGTCTTGGATCAGCGCTTCGGAGGCGGAATCGAGGGAACTGGTGGCTTCATCGAGAATGAGAATGGGCGGATTGCGCAAAATCTCACGTGCGATCGCGAGGCGTTGTTTCTGTCCGGTGGAAAGCCGGATGCCGCGTTCGCCGATTTTGCTCTCATAGCCTTGCGGCAAAGCTGCGATGAACTCGTGCGCGTTTGCGGCCATTGCCGCCTGTTCGACGGCGTGCGGATCGGCAACGTGATTGCCGTATGCGATATTCTCGCGAATGGTGCGATCGAACAAGAACACGTCTTGCGGCACGATGCCGATCAAGCGGCGCAGTTCATATAACGGCATGTGCGAAAGCTCTTCATGATTCAAAAGAATACGGCCGCGGCTCGGTTCATAAAAACGCGGAATGAGTTGCGCGAACGTGGTTTTGCCCGCACCGCTCGGGCCAACAAGCGCAACTTGCGCGCCCGCCGGAATTTTTGCGGAGAGATTTTTTAATACCGCCAGTTCGGGGATATATTGAAAACTCACGTTCTGAAACTCGATCTCGCATTGTGTTGCAGCAAGCGCGCGCGGCCTTGTGCTCACGGTTTCAGCCGGCGTATCGAAAATCTCATAGATGCGCGCGAGCGAGCTGAGCGCGCGCTGCAAATTCGAGTTGATGCGCATGAGCGAGCCGGTCGCGCCGAACACGTTGGAGAGATACATGAAAAACGCGAAGAGATTGCCGAACGTGGTTGCGCCGTTCATGATGCGATATGCGCCCACGAGCACGATGCTATACACGCCGACCGTGGCGGCCAGGCCGATCAACTCTTCCGAAAAAATTTCGAGCCGGTCACGCCGAATCGCGGCGCGCACGTATTCGCTCAATGCGGCGACGTAGCGTCGCAGCTCGAATTTTTCGCGGGCCGTGGCTTTGATCAAACGAATGCCGGTCACGCCTTCGTGCAGCGCCGTGGAGGTTTTGGCTTCCGCTTCTTGCACGGCTTCATTGCGCTTGCGCAGCGGCCGCGAGAACAGCAAATTCGCGCCGAAGAAAGTGACGGTGAGCACGAGGCCGGTGGCCGCGAGACCGACGTCGAGATAAAAGAGCAGGCCGATGAAGATGATCGCGCGAAGCAGATTGATGGCGGCGCGCAGAAACGTGTCGGCCATCACGCCGCTGAGATTTTTGAGATCGTCGCGTTGCCGGCTCATCACATAGCCGGTGTCGTGCTGCGTGTAGAAATGAAAAGGCAGGCGCAGCGTATGCGCATAGAGATTCCGCCGCAAACGATTCAATACCAGCAAATGAAAGCGCTGATTCAGAACCGTCTGCGCATAACTTAGCCCTTGACCGAGCAGCGTCAAGCCGAGCAAAACTGCGCCGAGGAGCAGCAATTGCTGTTGGCTTCCGCTCGGCACGACCACGTCGATGAGATGTTTGATCAATAACGGCGTGGCCATGCTGATCGGCGTGCCGAGTAACATCAGCAAGGCGACGGCCAGCGCGAGATTTTTATAGGGTCGCATGAACGGCCAAAAGCGCTTGAGCAGCGGCCAAGTTTCATGCGGGCGCGACCAAGTTGCGGAGTATTTGATGGTAAAGCGGGGCATGCTCTCTTTGAAGTATTGAAGTGTTGGAGGAGTGGACGATTGGATTGCTGCGACGCGATTATTCCAATGCGCGGGCGCGTTCGTTCCAGCGCGATTTCATCAACTGCGCGGCTCCATTGCTGCACGATTAGGCAAAATACTCGCTCTGCAGGCCGCCGTTCTGCGCGGTGATAACGACCTTCGCAGCCGCGTTGGACATAAACGTTTCGTAGGCCGCGTGCTCGATGGCAGACGTCAATTCGGATTCCAAACCGCGTGCGCCGGTATTGCGGCGTTCGGCTTGTTGGACGACGTGCGCGAGTGCGTCCTCCGTAATCACAAGCTCGAGACCTTCCTCACTAAACTCATGCTGGAAGCGGGGCAGGAGGTTGTCGCACAGAATAATGCGCAATGTTTCGCTCGGAAGTTTTGCGAAGCGCACGAGGCGGGAAAAGCGTCCGATCAATTCGGGGATGAAGCCGTATTTTTGCAGAACGCCGACCTCTTCCGAGTAGAAGCCGTTCACGTGTTGATGCTCGTTGCCAAAGCCGAATTTCTTTTGATCGCCGCGGTGCAACTCTTCGATGCCGGAGAATGCGCCGCACGCCACGAACGGTATATCTTGCGTGGAAAGCTCCACGCGCGGGCCATAGGCGGAATAGCCGTAGTCGAGCGGCACGACGATGTTGCGGCCTTCGATCATGGCGAGCAATTCTCGTTGCACGCCATAGCCGGAAACGTCCTTCGTCGTGCCTTGTCCGGCAAAGCGCGCGCTGCTGCTCGCCGAAGCGAGCTTGTCGAATTCATCCAAACAGATTACGCCGCACGAAGCGAGGAAGAGATTGCCCTCGGCTGCCGCCACCAAGCGTGTGAGCACGGTGCGGGCATCGTCGCCGACATAGCCGCTTTCCGTCAGACTCGTGACGTCAACAATGACGGTGGGCAGCTTGAAGATGTTGTTGAAGAGCAGCTCCACCAAAAACGTTTTGCCGCAGCCGGTTGGGCCGAGCATCAAAACGTTTTGTTTGGCGGGCAGATGGCGCCGGTCTTTTTTTTCCACATGCAGGCGTTTGATGCGGCGAATGTGGCGATACGCCATGAGCGCGAGCGCTTTGCGTTGCTGCTCTTGGCCGCGATAGCCGAGCGCTTGCAGCTTGGCGTCGATGGTTTTCGGTGAGAGCAGCGGCATGTCCTCTATGAACGTTTTGAACTTGGCCTTTGCCTCTCGCAAAGCATCGGACACGCGGGCTACTTCTTCGGTCGCTTGTTGGGTTTGATCTAGCATGAGGTTTTTCGAAGCGAGGCTCGTAAGTTAGAATTCAGAGAATGGTTGGTGGCGAATGGATCATTGTGAATTGTGAATGGTGGGTGGCTAACAGACAACTGGCCGTTGGCAATTAGCAATTGGCCATTGACAATTGCTCATTCGATTTGACCAAAGCGTTGGCATCATAGAAACTTTTGCGCCGAGAGTCAACAGCGAAGTTGTGCGCACAAAGGCTGCGGCGAAGCTCTGGCTTTTTGAAGCCTGCGCAGCGCTTTAAGTCAGCTCGGTGGACTAGCCCCCTCGGAAAACAAACGGAGATGAACGCGAATACGAGCAACGCCAAACCATAAAAATTCTGTGGAGGAAAAAATATGTGCGGCTTGAAATTTGGAGGCGTTCCGCAAACGTATTTAAGATTGAGAACAAGGAGTTTCGCGTGCCGGACCTCGCTATTGACTTTCAACCCAAATTTGACTAAATAGCGCGCGAATTTATGAACATCTTTGAGCATGGCATGCCGATTCTGCAATCCCCGCCGCTGCGAGACTGGCTGGTTTTGGGCGGTTTCATTCTGTTGATTTTCGCGTTGCTGATGCTGGCCGATTGGCTGCGGCAGCGCCGCGTGATGAGTCCGGAAGGCACTCGCAAAACGGTGCATTTGCTCACCGGCATTTTTATTCTCACCTGCCCGTTCATTTTCCATACGTCATTGCCTCCGCTCGTGCTGGCGGCGCTTTTTGTCGCCGTCAATTGCCTGGCTTTGCGCTATCGCCTTTTTGCCGGAATTCACGTAAGCTCGCGACCGACGTTGGGCACGGTCTTTTATCCGCTCGCATTTCTTGTTTTGATTGTGCTCTTTTGGGAAGGCAACCAACTCGCGTTGCTGATCGGCATGAGCCTGTTGGCGATTGCGGATGTGTTCGCCGCACTGGTTGGTGAAAACGTTAAGGCGCCGATCATGTTGCCCTTGCATGGCGATCGCAAATCATTGCAAGGGACGTTGGCCATGCTGGCTAGCTCCGTGCTGCTGGTC
>JABWAN010000204.1 GCA_013361015.1 Candidatus Zhuqueibacterota bacterium
TTAACGCCACGCCGGCGCACACCATAATTGCAGCCGAAATCAGCCAGCGCAGGTCACGGCGTTTCTTCTCGCTCAACAGGATCAAGGCGGGAAGGAGACCGAGCACAAAGATTTCGGTAATCAAGATCCATGTGACGAACGATTGTTGCGTGTAAAATTCGTAAGCCGAAAATCCCACGGCCGGCGTCGTACGATTAATCCAAATCATCGTGTCCATAGCTTTGCACAGCACGTACACGAGCAACAAGATTCCGGAAATGCGGCCGAGATATGCCAGCGTTTCTTTGCGCACCAATGTTTTCTTCGAAATCTTTGACGCGAGCCACGTCGTGAGCATGACGAAACACGGCCCCACGGCAATGGCCGAGAGCACAAACAAGAAGAACGTCGAAGGCCAAATGCCGATGCCTTCGCGGAACGCAAAAGGCCGTCCGCGCAACACGCCGTACAATCCGCCGAGCGAGCCTTGATGAAAGAACGACAGAAAAGTTCCAACCGCAGCGAGCACGGGTACGAGCTTGTGCAATTCGAATTCGAAAACCAGGAACGATGGAATCTGGCGAAACTTGCGATTCTTGAGCACGATGGGCGCGTATTCCAAAACCAACACGCAGAGATAGCACGTGATGCAAAACGTCACTTCAGTCAACATCGAGTGCACGTTGGGATGCCAAAACGTAAACCATGCGCGCAAGGGCTGGCCGACATCGACCATGAGCACGACAATTGCGCCGCTGTAGCAAATGAATCCGAGCACCACGGCGCTGTTGATTACGGCTTTCAGCTCGTGCCGTTTGAGAATGTAAAGCAAAAATCCCGTGAAGAACGCGCCCGCGCCGAGCGCAATGATGGTAAGGTCGAGATAAATCCACAAACCAAAGGCAAAACGATTGTCCATGTTGGTTTGATTGAGGCCTTCGGCAAAGCATAGATACATGGCATACAATCCCAAACCGAAAAGCGCAACCCAGGGCAAGAGCCACAATGAAAATTTCCACAGCGGGCTGCGCGACGTGCCGCGTGGGAGAAGTTGCTTATCCATGAACAGTCTCCTTTTTCGAGCGCTTCACGGCCTGCTCCGCCATACGTCGCACCCACGGCTGCTCCGAGCGATAGTAGATTTTCGATTCGGTGCCGAGGCTTTCCAAAAAGCGGAATGACCCTTTCGCTTGCGCGAGTTGCGCGACTTCACTGCTTTCATCCGCGAGATCGCCGCAAACGATCGCGCCTTGCGGGCATGCTTCCACACACGCCGGCACATATTCTCCTTCTGCCAATTCACGGCGGCCCTCGGCGGCGGCTTTTGCGCGCACGGCTTGCAAGCGGGCGTGGCAAAAGTTGCATTTCTCGACCACACCGCGCATGCGCGGCGAAACTTCTGGGTTCAGGGTTTTCTCCATGCCCTGCGGCCACTCCGCATCCCACCAATTGAAATAGCGCGCGTGATACGGGCAGGCCGTCATGCAATAACGGCAGCCCAGACAGCGCACCGGAATCTGCGCCACAATGCCGCTCTTGGGATCGACTTCGACCGCATTTTGCGGGCACACGCTCACGCACGGCGGTTCTTCGCCGCATTGCTGGCACATCATCGGCACAAAAACGCTGCGGCTCTCCGGAAATGAATTGCCGTTTGAAACTTTGGTCACGCGCATCCACGTAAGGCCGTTGCGGTCATTCGTTTTGGCGTGCGCCGGCGGAACGTTGTTTTCCACTGCGCACGCGATCATGCACGCGCCGCAACCGTTGCAGCGATCCAAATCGATCACCATGCCGTAGCGCGATTTTCCCTCTTGCTTCTTCGTCATAGTCGTCACACTCTCTGCACTTTCGCGGGGGTCACTCTCCACGTTGCATCTTCTTCAATCATACAAACGCTCAAGATATTTTCCAGGCTTTGTGCTTCATCTTTTGCGAAACCGAACGGCGCAGGCCCAAGCGCAACATGAATCACGCCCGGCATGGCAGCCTCATCGAATTGCACGCGCACGTTTGCAGCGCCGATGGGCGTGGAGATGTTGGCAGAGCCGCCGTCAACCAAGCCATATTCTTTCGCCGTGTTTGGATGAATGCACGCGTGCTGCGCGCCCGGCCGTAGTTCGGATTCTTGAAAGAGCTTGGTCAGGACCGGAGAAACTTGATGATTGGCCATGGCTCCGCGCCATCCGAACGGCATCAACCTCAGGGGAAATGCCTCAGTCGGGTTCTTATGGGACATGAGCGCGGTCTCATATCCGTCATGCCGGCTGCGCCCCTCGGTTTGGTTTTCTTTTAAGAAAGAAAGGCGCGGCAAAGCATTACTCGCATGCGCTTCATCAAGCCAACAACCGCCCTCAGCGAGCAATTGCCACAGTTCGTCAAAAGAACTAATTGCAGCGAGTTCGACAAATTCCCGGCTTTGCACATTAAACGTTTTGCCGCGCCGGTTTTCGTAAATGGCGGCGACGCGGTGTTGTATGAAATCGGTTAAAGATTGCTCGCCCGCAGCAGCATTGAATGCAACTCCCGCGGCGGCGGCGAGGCTATATAAAAAAAACGCCGGCTCAATTGCGCCAGCGGGAGCAATCAACAGAGGACGCGAAAGGCTGAACGAGGCCGTGCTCGCATCAAAAGCAGTGGGCACATCCTGCCAGGTTTCGAAAATCGCGGGCGCAGGAATGAAGTAATCAATGTGACCGGCAAATTCGCCCAAAACGGGCGCAAGGCTCACGACCATACTTTGCTTGGGCACCAATTTTTTCGCGAGCAATGCCCACGGGGTTGCGCCGCTCGAGGCAGCCGCGTCCAAAATTAAAACTCGAATCGAATGATCCGGCACCCGGTCAATTTCGGTTGCCGGCGCCAATGCTTGTTGCTGGAATTCTTCTGCCATTGGCAAGTTACGACGCGACACGATGCCGCCTTTGCAACTCACACTGCCGAGCAACACATTCAATCCGGCAATGGCGCGCTCGGTTTCATGGCTTAATGGCGCGGCCGGATCGCCGTCGCCAATCACGACGCACGGTTTTCGCTTTGCCAGCATGCGCGCAAGCTGAGAAATTCTGTTCGCGCTGATGCCACAAACTTCCGCAACCTGCTCCGTTGTGAATGGTTTGAGTGCTTGCAAGTAATTGTCAAAATCGAGCACGGAGCGGCGCAATCCGGCCTCATCATAAAGACGTTCATGAATGAGAACGTGCGCGATTCCTAAAGCCAGTGCCGCTTCGGTTCCCGGCTTGATTGGCAGCCATTCCTCGGCTTGCAATGCCGTGTGCGATTGCCGCGTTTCTGCTTGTATGATTCTCAAATCAGTTTGTTGGCGATTTTTGATGAGCTGCGCCATGCGTCCGGGCGTGCCCCAGCCGTCCAAAAGTGGAGCACCGAAACTCAGAATCGTGCGCGCGTTTTCAAAATCAAAACCGAATGTGTCTTGCGGTTGCTCACACATTTCGTGTAACGCACGCAACGTCGCGCCTTCTTGCGCCGGCGGAGTTAGATAAAGCCCATGCGGCAACGCTGCTAAGAATCGCCGGTAGAGATACGACATCGTGCGTTCGGGTTGGGCATCGAGCACGGCCACGGATTCCGGCGACCCGGTCGTCTGCATCTTTGTGATAGCGTTGGCAATCGCAGCAAGCGCATCATCAAACGCAACTGGTGACACCGTTGCGCCTGTGCGCTGGCACGGCTGCATTAAACGCAAGGGGTGATAAGCAAAGTGATGGCCCGCGAGTCCAACCGCGCACAGGGCACCGTGGCTCAAAGGATGATCGCTCACACCCCAAAGACTCACGGGTTGGTCGCCGACGCAACGCGCGCGCACGGCGCATCCAGCCGGGCACAGCGTGCAGTTGGTAAACTTGGTTTGAAAGTTTCCTGTGAGGGGCGTGGGCATCCACGGCCAGTTTTGCGTCCAGATCGCGGCATCATCAACAAGCTTCCATGGTACCGGGGAGAGCATCAATCCCAACACCGAGCCGCCGGCAAGCTTTAGCCAATCGCGACGTGTGATTTGCGTTGCCATAATTCGTTCTCTACTTGTGACAGTCCAAACAACTTTCCTGCACGTTGCGCTCACGATGACAGCGCGAGCAATCATTCATCTTCATGCCTTCCCACGGCTTGTTGCTGATGCGCGTCATCCGCGGTCCCCAAATGTCACGGCTATACCCGCTCACGCGATTGCGCTGCAATGGCCGCAAGTTTTCCGAGCCGCCATGCGGGCCGTGACAACGTTCGCAAGATAACGCAGCGAGCTGCACGTGCGGAGCGTGCGAGAAATAAACGTTCTCCGGCTGCCGCGCATAAACCAGCCATGGAATTTCGCGGTTGGGTGTAACATACTCCTCCACCAGTTGCTTCTCGCTTTCGGTTTCACCCAACTGCGCGGAATGGCATTCGGCGCACTTTGCCACTGCGGGAATTCCGGTGAAGCGTCCGTCTTCATTGAAGGCATGGCAATCGGCGCACGCCATACCGACGTTTTCTCCGGTGTGAACACTGTGGCTGAATTGCATGGGCTGCGCTTCATTGCGATAAAGCAAACGAGGAAAACCAATCCAGCCCACGGCTAGCGCGCCGAGCAATCCGGCTAAAAACATCATCGCGCCGCGATTTTTCATTCCTGCCTCCTCCAACTGGCATACGGCGAGAAGAAGTCGTTGAACAAATGCAAAATCTCCTCGCGCTTTAAATGTTGAACCAAACCGCCGTCAAATCTTCCGCCATCCATCATGAATTTCCGGTGCTCCGGCTGCGCTTGCGCAATCCTTTCATGCACAAATTCGGAAAGGCGCTGCGTTTCTTCGCGCATCCACGTGCGTGCGGTTTCGCCTTGCACTAATCCCGCGCACAAGGCTGCTTCCGAAGCGCACGGATTGTGCTCGAAGCCTTCGAACAACCAGCCGAGACGATAAGGATCGGCGGTGACTTTTTCCGGGCAGACGCGCAAGTACGTATTGCGGCCATTGACCATCATGCGATTGGGAAAGACCATGTGCAAATCCACATTGTTGACCGACAACACCACGGCCGGGCGTTTGATGCCTCGACCTTCGACAAAGCTGACGGCTTCCGCGCGGCCCAAGACTTTCGCCAGGAACGCATCCACGCCCACATGGCAATAGCCTTCCGCGCTCACGTTGAGCCACATGTGGTTGGCAGAATAGTAAAGCCCCGCGGGCATGGGAATGCCCTCGACCTCGATCTCTTCGCCCTGTGCGAAAGCGCCATGGGTGGGCGCGGTCGAATTTATGGTGGACGCTCCCGCTTCGTGCGCCATCGCGACAAAAAGCTCACAGTAGCGATGGCCGTCGGTGCCGCAACGTGAAAGCAATGATTCGCTGTACGGAATGAATCTGGTGGCGGGCGAGGCCGAGCAATATTGCATCAATGACTCCGCAATGAACGGACATTCCGGCGCAGCGGCAACCGGTTCTTCGTGTTGTTGCGCCACCGGGCACTGTTGCCACGACGGCGAAGAACAACGTTCCAGTTCCGTGTGTTCCAATATGCGCGGAATCATCTTCTTAAAAGAGGAGGCGCGACAATAACGCACGCGCGCTTCCTTGAGAAATGGACATATCATATCTCACCTCGCTGGGGCAAGCAGGCGCAACCTCACTAAGGAGCGGCGCCGGGCAGCACCTTCATGCAGCGCGTTTTACTGCTTTTGCTCTGGTTTATCTTCTTCGTGCTTTTCGCCGCCATCGGCCATCGTAAGGCCAAGCTTCGGCAACGCAAACGCATGATCATCGCGCAGCACCGGAACTGCGGCGCGCTTGCGCAGGCGCTCCACCACTTCCTGCAACACGCCAAATGCAAGCACCACACAGCAAATGAGCGTAGCCGCTCCCAATGCGATGTTGGTGACATTCAGCCAAAATGTCTCCGGATCACTCCAATCAAACATGGGAAACCTCCGTTAAAACTTTTGGTGCAGTAAATTGCTGAAAAAAGTTTTGTGCGATACAAAATCGCCGTCCGGACGAATTGGTTTGAAGCATTCATGTGCAACGTGTGATGAACAGATCGTCCGGACGGCACAAACGCATCATTTCAGCAGAACCACTCTCAAAGAGCATGCCGCTCAAGATCCGAAGTGCGCTCGCTTAAACGGTCCTTGGTTTACTTCGAAATAGCTTGCAGACTTTTGTGGGCGGGATTTTTTGTGAGGAGAGAGCGCGATGGGATTTCCAACACGGCTGTCGGCGTTTCCGACAGAAAGGATAGCATGAAGACCTTCCAGGTTTTCAGAACCTGGAAGGTCTAACGTGCTACGATTGTTCCGAGGGTTTCACACGATAGCGAATGATGGTGACGTACTTCTGAGGATCGCCTTTGAAAAACATCGTCGGTCCTTTGAGGTATTCTTCTTCATGATCGCCGACAACTTCATAGCCTTGCGCTTTGATGAATTCCATCAGCCGCGCAACTGTGGGTTGCTCTCGATCATAAGGCCCGACGTGCAGAATCTCAGCCACCTGGCCGTACTCCCAAGTTGTCAAAGAGACTTTCAACTCCGGCTTGGCTTCGTGCTGCGGAAGCTCGGTGACGGTCTCAGGAACCGGCATGGCGTATAAACCCACCCATTCCGTTTTCGGCGTGTCGAATGCGAGCGGCCAGCGCGCACGTGGTGCAGCTTGGCCCGGACCTTTGAGCGTCTCCTTCATTTTGAAATACAATTCAAACAACAGCGCGAACGCTTTCTCGCCGATTACGTTCGGATCGCCTTTCGCCTCGACCACGATCATCTTCTGATCCGGCACAGTCGAAATCTTCGGATCTTTGAGGTGTTCGTATTTTGCCAAATCCGGGCCCCGCATCATGTAATACATGGAGAGGGCAATAAAGGCAACGATGATAACGACGAGGGCAGCAGCAACACCGAGGACAATCTTCGTGGATCTTTTCATAAACCTCCTCCGGTTTCGTGATAACATTCAAACTGCAGTTTCAGTCTTTTCGGCAAATAAGTTCAACGGCGAACCAACGCGAATGCACGCTCATGTTTTTGATTCGCGTGCATTCGCGGTTGCCGCTGTTTGATCGCGGCCTGCGATCATCGGCTTATCCAAAGCGCGTGTGAAGCAGAAGTACCGACTCAGCTTTCAACCCGTAACTTGGGTGAAAAGAAGTAGCGTTTGATCATCGCCAGCCACAGCCCAACGCCGCCAAGGAATAATGCGAGAAACAGAACCAAAACGTCCCATTGCGTTTTGACTGCGAAGTTCGCGGGTTTGAAATACTCGGCCAAATACGCGTCCTGCAAAATCTCGCGCATAATCGCCATGAAAACGACGATGAGCAGCGCCATGCCGGAAGCGAGATAAAAGCCCTTGCGGGGATCATGTTTGCGCAACGCTTCCATCATCACAAAAATGGCGGCCAATGCGCCCATAATGCCGATGAACAAGGCGACCGTTGCCAAAAGGTTTTGCCCCATGTAGAGCATCATTTTCTCGCGCGGCAGACTAATAAGGAACCACAGTCCCACGGCGATTTGCAACATGGTGAGATAGAGAAAACCTCTGCCGCCGAATCGAATGAGAAAACGTGCATGGCCGGCGTCTTTTTTCCAATGCAACAAACCGACGAAAGCGACAAAGAGTGAGCCAATGGCAAGCGCCGCCACCATGAAATGCAGAAACCGGGCAACGAGCGTCGCTTCGGACAAATTCAAATTCCAACCGCTGGGATCGGTGTGGTACTTGGCCGCCCATTTTTCCGGCGTCAGCATCAACGTCAGATTGTTGCTGTAAAAAAAGCCGATCACAAAAATCAATGCAAGGCTGAGCACGAGCAACCAGCCGGTGCGAGTGGAGTGTACGTCCTGCTTGAACGCAACGAGATAGAAGCCGTAGTACGCGAGCGTCAGAAAAACGATGACCAAAAACCACGGCGCGCCGACGATGATGGAAGAAGAATAGAAGAACTGTCCATACAACACCTGCAGAAAGAGCAGGGG
>JABWAN010000205.1 GCA_013361015.1 Candidatus Zhuqueibacterota bacterium
GGGCATGTTCACATCGCACACCACCAGTTTGATGGCAGGGTCGGCGGCCAGCTTGCAGAGACCGTCCTTGCCATCGACGGCAAAGGCCACGTTCAAGCCATTGCTTTTGAGAAAGTCGCCGACTTCATTGCGCACCGAGCCGCTCGGGCGCACTGCAAAAATTTCCAAAGGGGTTTCATTCTCGCGCCCCTGGCAAAACATACAGCTTTCGCTCTCCTTCGGGCGCGGAGGTTGGCTTGCCGGATCGAGATTGAGGTCCGCCAGTTCTTTGCCGTTTTGGACAATGATGGTCCAGATGCCGGTAATCGGGTCTCGTCGAAGCTGGTTCATGCGTTCGATCTCCACTTTCAGATGCTGCACCCTGTGAACCACGTTAAGCGTTCCGTTTGCGCTGCAATAAAGATATGGTTCAGGGTTTCAATAGGGAAGGCTTTCGTTGCCGCAATCCTGAGGCTTGCTCCGATGTTGGCATGGCAGAATGATGCTTGGGGATAGAAAGACTATTTTCCCGTAAAAAGGCCGCCTATGGTATGGAAATTTTGCAAGATTGTCAAGCGAAAGGTCGGTGCAAAATTAACGCATAAGTTATCGGTGAAGAACGTAGCTCGGTCACTTCTGAATGGCCCGGAGATTCATCGCGTAATACTAGGTTTGGTCTTTTATGTTTTGTCGCTGCTCCACCGAGGTGCGTTCTTCGCTTGCTTACCTAGGTGGCCTCTTCGAGCGAGGTGGCTTGCAGCCGAGAGCATATGCGCCTCAGCGTGAACATGTCATTCAAAAACGCCTTTAGCACTCGGCACAAAGTGTATGACACAAGAGAATTGTCACGAAAATGCCGTAGCGCAAGCTGCGAGCTTGCAAACCGTCCCATCGGATAAGAGGTCTGCACCAGGTTTTCATGATGCTCGGACGCAGGCTTTTGCTTTTTGCAGTCCGCGAAGCGCTTTGCGCCACCTCGGTGAACTAGCCCCCGCGGTAAACTAGCGCAGAGGATACTCAAGAACGAGCAGCGACAAACCAAAAAGAGAGCGCGGCGCCGTATTGCCTTGCAAGTCGGGCGGCTGCCACATGTGACTGAGGCATTACGCGCAAAAATGCCTAAGTTCGTTGCGAAAAAACGCGGCACGGCCATATCCTGCATTGCCGCACGATTCAATTGCTGCGGTCGAATCGGCATATAGTAGCGGGAAGTGGAAGCCAACCCTTTTCAGAAACCTTCGTACTCAGCCCACTTTAGCATTCAACTTCGTTGGCATGCTATTGTCGGAAAATTTCGCTTCGTTTTGTGGTGGTCGATTCCAATTGGGCAACAGCTAACCCTCGTACTGTGCGCGTACGAGCTTAATCACCGTCACCTCCGCGGGCGCACCAATGCGCAACGGCGGGCCCCAATAGCCCGTGCCGCAGCTCACATACAGCCGCGTGTTTTGATGCCGGTGTAAACCCGCGACGAATGGTTGCTGCAGCGGCACCAACAAATTCCACGGAAAGAATTGGCCGCCGTGTGTGTGGCCGGAGAGTTGGAGGTCGAAGCCGGCTTGCGCAGCAGCCGAGATACTGCGCGGTTGATGGGCGAGCAGAATCTTGAGGTCAACCGCGGGAGCATTCGCAGTTGCAGCAAGAGGGTCGGAATGATGAGGTGAGATGATATGCCCGGCGTTAAAATCCGGCACGCCGGCGAGGAGCACACGGCTGCGACCGTGTTGAATAAGGCGATGCTCGTTCATCAAAACCGTGAAGCCGAGCCGCCGCGCTTCCGTGATCCACGCCTCCGCACCGGAATAATATTCGTGATTGCCCGTGACGAAAAATTTGCCGTAACGCGCGGAGAGTTTCAGCAGCGGTTCCACTTCGTGCCGCAAATCATGCACGCTCCCGTCGGCGAGATCGCCAGTGAAAGCGATAATGTCCGGCGCGAGGCGCTGCACTTGTGCAACCACCCTTTCAACAAAATCACGTTTGATCGTGGGGCCGACGTGCAGATCACTGATTTGCACGATACGCAGGCTTGTCAAATCTTCGGGAAGATGCTCGAAAGGAATTTTGACTTCGACAGCTTGCGGGCGGCGGCGCGCGGCATATACGCCGTGCAATACGATGACCCCCGTGAGGCCGAGAATGGCGAGATTCGTATCATGAACCAAAGCGCGGCGTTGCACGGCGTCTTCAATTGTAAACGTCGAGGGTGTTGCTGCAAAAACGGAGGGCGCCGTTTTTTGAATGCCCCAAATGATCAACCCGGAAACATCACGCAGCGCAATAAGCAGGAAGAGATAATTAAGCACGCCCATGCTTAAATAAGTCAGCCACGACATGAGTGTGTTCGCGCCGCGTTTTCTGCGCACGACGCGCAGTATGAGATGGAGCGGTGGCAGCAACATGAAACCAAACCATGCGGCCCACGCGAGCAGCGGCCACGGCGCAGGGAGAGCGGCTGGTTCGATCAAACGCCAGCCGACGTACGTGAGACCGAGGGAGAGAATGCTGAAAGCAACGAAAAAGAACATGAGGAATATTTACGCGATTGTTATTCAAAAGGGGATTTATCCGCGCTGTCATTCAGGAGGAATTCTTTTTGAGCATAAGCACTGTGGTTTGACTGAACAGGATTCTTCCTGAATGACAATATGAGAGGCGAAGGACCGGATTTAAGTCTGGCGGCGCACTCAAATCATTGCAAGCCCGTGCGCTAAATCTTCGAGCAGGTCTTCTTTATCTTCCACGCCCACCGAAAGGCGCACGAGGCCGTCACTCAAGCCGATGCGCTTGCGTTCTTCCGCGGGCACGGAGGCGTGGGTCATGGAAGTGGGGTGGCAGATCAAGCTTTCCACTCCACCCAAGCTTTCCGCGAGCGTGAAAAGTTTGATGCCTTTGAGAAAACGTTTTGCAGTATCAAAGTCCGCGAGGTTGAATGAGATCATGCCGCCGAAGCCGGGTTTGCCATAAGGATCGAGTTGCTGTCGCTTCGCAAGTTCATGTTGTGGATGATTGGGCAAGCCGGGATAATAAACGTGCTGCACCTTTTTGCTCTCAAACAGAAAGCGCGCGAGTACTTGCGCGATCTCATTGCTTTGCCGCATGCGCAGTGGCAGCGTTTTCGTCGAGCGCAGAATCAACCAGCAATCGAACGGACTCGGCACCGCGCCGACGGCATTCTGCAAAAAGGCCAAGCGCTCCGCAACCTCTGCGCGATTGGTGATAACGATGCCGCCGACCACGTCGCTGTGGCCGTTAATGAATTTCGTGGTACTGTGCAGCACGATATCCGCGCCGAGTTCGAGCGGGCGCTGAAAGTAGGGGCTTAGAAAAGTGTTATCTACCACAAGCAGAGCGCCGCGTTCTTTGCAAAGTTGCGCGAGCGCCGCGAGATCGGAGAGAATCATGAGGGGATTGCTCGGCGTTTCGACAAAGAGCAGCTTTGTTTCATTGCGCCAAGCTTGTTTCACACTGTCGAGATTCGAAGTATCCACCGTGCTGAATTGCAGATTGAAGTGCGCCATCACTTGCCGGAAGTAGCGCGCCGTGCCGCCATACACATTCGCGGTGCAGAGCACGTGATCGCCGGCTTTCAAAAGCTGCGCAACGGTGGAAGTGGCGGCCATTCCCGATGAGAAGGCATACGCGAACTTGCCGCGCTCCAAGGCCGCGAGATTCCTTTCCAATGCGTGGCGTGTGGGATTGCCGGTGCGGCCATATTCGTAGCCTTTGTGCTCACCCGGTGCGGCTTGCGCATAGGTCGCAGTTTGAAAAATCGGCGTGATCACGGCGCCGGTGGTTTCTTCGGGATGCTGCCCCGCGTGGATTGCATCGGTCATAAAGCCCATGGCTGATTTCTCCGGTTGAGATGAAAAGATGTGAACGCTGATGCCGCGGAAAAAACAGATGATTTTGGGGATAGAGCAAAGGCATTTAAAACCGGCTTGAATCTTTGCTTCTTCCTACAAATCTGCGTTCCTGCTAGATCAGACAATGAAATTGATCAAATCATATTTCGTGATGATGCCCACGAACTTGCCATGTTCCTGCACCAAGATCGCGGGATAGCGGCGCGCGAGCAAATACTTCGCGTGCTCGATGGTATCATCGTGATGCACGATGGGAAAGCTCGCTTCCATCACGCCGCGCGCCGGTTGCTCCAACAACATTGCGGATTCGAGGACTTGCCCGAGCAATGTTGATTCTTCCAAACTGCCGACGCAGCGTTGTTCTTCGAGGACCGGCAATTGCGAAACGTTGCGCTCTTCCATGATTTGTAAAGCTTCGCGCACTTTGGTTTCCGGCGTGACACTGAGCAAGCCGGGCAAGCCGCGGCCTTTCGCTTCCAACACGTGATGCACGAGCGCTTTGCTCATATCGAGAAAGCGATTCTCCTTCATCCATTCATCGGAGTAGAGTTTGGAGAGATAATAAAGTCCGGTGTCGGAAAAGACCGCGACGATGAGTTGCTCCGCGGCGCAATCTTGTGCAAGACGCAGCGCCGCCGCGGCCACGCTGCCCGAGGAACCTCCGACGAGCAAACCTTCTTCGCGCGCCAAGCGCCGCGCCATTAAGAAAGATTCTTTATCGGACACGGAGCAAACCTCATCAATATGATCAAAGCTCAAATTGGGTGGAAGCGCGTCGTGGCCGAGGCCTTCAAGTAAATAGGGATGCCCCTTCGTGAGCTGGCGCGACTGAAAGTATTCGCGGAGAATAGAGCCGAGCGGATCGACGCCGACGATACGAATTTGGGAGTTTTTTTCTTTGAGAAATTTCGCCAGACCGGAGATCGTGCCGCCGCTGCCCATGCCGCACACGAGTGCAGTGATTTTTCCCTGGGTTTGCTCCCAAATTTCGGGGCCGGTGCTGTGATAGTGGGCCTCGGGATTTTGCGGATCGGCATAATGATTGGCAAAAAACGCGTTCGTGGTTTCTTGCGCAAGCTTCTTCGCGACGTTGTAGTAATGCTCCGGTGAATCCGCGGCAACCGCGGCCGGGCACACGATGACTTCCGCGCCGTAGGCTTTGAGCATGCGCAATTTTTCCGCGCTGATCTTATCGGGCACCGTGAACATCGCGCGATAGCCCATGGCCGCGGCGAGCATGGCCAGTCCGCCGCCGGCATTGCCGCTCGTCGCTTCGATGATCGTACCGCCCGCTTTCAACTTGCCGCTCTTCTGCGCGGTATCAATGATCCGTTTCGCGGTGCGATCATTCAGGCTGCCGCCGGGATTGAGGTATTCCAGCTTGCCATAGATTTTGCATTTGATGCCGACCGTGACTTGCCGCAAGCGCACGAGCGGCGTTTGGCCGATGGCTTCGGAAATGCTTTCGAACACTCGTGCTTCCATGTGTGATCCGTCATGAAGTATAGTTCTATCGCATTACCCTCAAACTTGTGTCCACGAAACACCCGGAAAACGCGAAAAGCCTTTTCGTGTATTTTGCGTATTTCGTGGGCCACAAAACGCTTTAATCAAGTGTAAACAGCTACCACAATTTTCAAGCGAGCCAATAATACGAAACCCGCGCCCTCGATTCAAAGCAAAAAAGCCGCTGCGAGAAGATTTCGCAAACGGCTTTGAGAATTGGTGTGAGCAGCCTTTAAAAGGCGCCAACGCAGGGATCGAGCTTAGAGAGCCTTTTCCTCCTTGATTGCAGTCGTGCTTTGGTGTGATTCACCAACGGACTTCATTTCCATTTGAATCGCTGGAACATTTCATTCCGCGCGTTCGAGCAACAGATCGATGAGCGTGAGCAGAACTTTTTTCGCGCTTTCGGCCTCGTCTTGTTTATAAAAAGTAAACTTGCCTTGTTGATTGACGAAAATGCTCTTGTTGCTCAAGGCCTGCAACGCGGGCGGCTCAGTGTCGCCGACGTTCGCGGCAACGACCAGCGCCGTTTCGGGGCGCGTGGTCACTTGCTCCAGGCACGGCTTGATGTTCTCAAACGAAACTTTATCATGCCAGGAAAAGAGCACCACGTAGCCGAGCAACTTGCGGCTGAGCAAATCCCAAGACTGGCTTTGGTTTTCCGCAGGCGTTGCCAAGCCGTAGAGATGCAACACCAGTTGGTCGTTGATTGCCAAGCGCCCGACTGTGAGCTGCTCGCTTGCAACGTCGAGCTGGCTGCAAATGGCGGTGATAAATTGTTTCCTCTCCTCGGCCTGAGGGGCAATGACAGCTATTTCAGCAATGCGCATGTCCGATTTTATCGCGCTAGTTTTTCTCGAATCATCAACAGCTCGCTCTTCTTTAATGAGAGCGGAGATTTTTCTTTGGCATTGAAGCCGCGGCGGCGATCACTTTGACGGCGATCGCCAAAGCGGCGTTGTACGCGCCGGCGTTCATTGGCGCGTGGCTCGGCTTCTTCTTGCGCCGCCAGCAAGTGCGCCAAGCGCGTGCTCAAGTCCGTTCCGCCGCGGGTGGATTCGGCGTTTTGTTCGCGCCATTGTTTGAGGTGCGCGAAATATTCGCCATTTTGCTTCTCGGGCGTCAATACCGAGGCGTCGAGAACGCCGCGCTCGTGCAGCTTCTTGAGCACGGTCAAAGTGCGCAGCTCGTCCGCAGAGCTTTCTTCGACGATCTCCAGAAAGCTCTTGCCGGTTTTTTGCGCGGCGATCACCTCCAGCAAAGCCGCCTCTTCCTGGTTTAAACCGGCCTTGGGCGCTTGCGGTTTGACGGAGACGAGCGCTTGCAACGGCGGCATTTGCTTGAGCAGCCGCGCCCACCGATCCTGCCGCGTCAAACCTTCGGAGAGCAAGTCGTGCGTGGGCGTGGTGAGCATGCGACCGCGCTCATGCGGGCGCAGCTCTACTTGAAACGCGCCCTCGGTCCACGTGAACATGCGCAGCAATGCGCGCCGCGCTTCCACGCCTTCCAATTCGGCGTCGATCACTTCACCTTCAGCAATGTACACCGTTCCGGTTTTGCCGTTGGTTTGCAGTTTGATCACGCAAGTTTTCTTGCCTACACTAATGGTCTGCAAAAGATCGAAGAGGTTCATCTCCGCGAGTGCGCCGTTGAAGCCGCGCCATTTCGGACGCGGCACGCTCGAACGCAGTTCCGCTTCTTTGATGAGATTTTCCAAACGCACCACCGCCTCTTCCGCTTCGAACGGCTTCTGAAAATAGTCGTCGAGCGGCAGCTTCATCAACGCGAGGCGCTCTTCCACGGTTTTTAATTTGCCCATGAGCACGACGGGCACGGCTTGCAACTCCGCGCGCTTGCGAATTTCTTCGAGTAGTCGCGGGCCGTCCATTTCCGGCAAGCGCGTTTCCGCCATAATCAAACTGGGACGGAAATCTTCCACGAGCGCCAAAGCATCGACGGCTCTAAGCACCACGCGGATATCGAAGCCGGCAGTCAACAAGGCCTTGCGCAACTCGGCGACGGCGCTCGGCTCTTTATCCACCAAAATGATTTTTTTTCTATCCATGCTTTGGCAGTGATCCCATTGCAGAGCGATTGCGAGGAGAGATTCGCGAAGCGGGAGGTGGCAGGCGGAGGCAGGGCTTCTCTATTTGTTCCACACCGGGTTTGGGCGGCAACACACCGGCGTCATTCCAAAAGCATCTTTGCCGAAACGAAAGCGGCTTGGAAAACGTGAAGCCTCCTTGTGGAAAGCTTCCTTCGGAACGACAACGACTTCCAAATAAGAATCCAGCTTGAGTGCTCGCCAAGTGTATCGAGGTGCAAGACTGCAACTATTTTTTCTCAGCCCAGTGCGCGAGATTCTCGTCACTTGCCAGGCCGGAAAGAAAACCGGCGACCTCGGCAACGTCGAGAGGATTGCATTCTTGCAAGTAATCAACCTCCGCAAGATTGAGCAGGTCGCGAATCGTCTCCTTGGATAAATTTTTTTGATCCTTCGACCGCATCATGGCAACGCCGAAGGGCAGGCGATAGCTCGTTTTGAGCGTGGACAGCAGGTACGACAGATACGTGAACTCCTGCTGGCGATGCGCTT
>JABWAN010000206.1 GCA_013361015.1 Candidatus Zhuqueibacterota bacterium
AGTCGGATTTGTGCGCCGCGATCTTCGTGACAATCGAAAACTCTTTTGCGCAAGTTCGACTGGTCGAGCCGAGCTTTACAAGCGAGCGTAATTTAAGCGGGAAGACGGATTATTGAAACAAGCCGGAACGGGTTTCAACGCGCCCTATGAGCAAAAAGCCTTCTTCAATTTTATAGATCAAAATAAAATCCGCTTCGACGTGGCAGGCGCATCACCACTTGTCCATCTCTTCAAAAGCTCTTGGGGTGAGTCGTAGGTTTTTAATCCGTTTTTGTCGCGTTTCGTTTGTTGGAGGGCGTCGATTGTTTCTTGGTTGGGAATACTCACTTCGGTGGGCAACCCTTTTTGCAAAACCACCTGCCGCAAAAAGATTCTCACGGCTTCGCTCAAAGAAACGCCCGCGGTTCTCAAAACGGCTTCGGCTTCGTCGCGCAAGCGGCTCTCTAATTGGATGCTGATTCTCACGTCCTTGGGCATGGCTCGATCTCCCGTGGTCATGGTGAATATGCGCGTGAATCTTTTTGAACTCCTGCGGCCTTTTCTTTTGGTGGAATGCACAACCTCCGCCGCACCAGCGCAAGCTTTGAAAATATGGCTGCAAGAAAAATTACACGCGCAAGTGAAGCCGGACTTGCGCGCGACGATCTTCATAGCAACCGACTTTTGCACGCTGGTTGCCCATTCGACGAAAGCGACGGCGCGCCACACCCATAACTCCGTTAGGAGTGAAATGCTTATAGAAAGCGAGGCTCTTGCATGCCCTCGAACTCCGGAGGAGTGGCATGTGGATTTTGTTGAATTGCCGTGGGCATCATAGTGAAAATTAAACATGTCACTCCTACGGAGTTTTCAAAGCCGGAACTGCGCACTACTATAAACATCCCACTCCTAGCGGAGTTAAAAGCAAAGCCAACCGTGCAAAAAAATTGCAGCACCCATTGAGTGGATCGCATCATGGCGTCGAGCCGCATCAAGTGCGGCTTGCGTGATCGGTGGTGCAAAATTCAAGCAGCAACCGAAAGCTTTTTGTGCAAGTCCGGCTTCGCCCGTGCTTCCCCCCGCGATTCACTTCATCACAATAAACTTCCGCGTGGCCACAAACGCTGCGTCTCTGCCAACCGCATCGCTGCTCGCGCGCAGGCGATAGAGATACACGCCGCTCTCCAAACTTGAAGCCTCGAGCACGAGCGCGTGGCTTCCCGCCTCTTTCTTCTCATTCACCAACACGAGCACTTCATGGCCGAGCGTGTTGAACACTTTCAGCTCCACGTTCGCGGCCCGCGGCAGAGTGTAGGCAATGCTCGTGGTGGGATTGAAGGGGTTGGGATAGTTTTGGCTCAAGCTGAACTCGCTCGGAAGCTCTTCGTTCCTTTCCGCAACGGCGACGGTTCCCGTGGTGAAAATCCAAATGCTCGACCAATCGCTCGTGCCGAGATTATTCGTTGCGTTCACGCGCCAGAAATGGAGCGTTCTCTCCGCGAGCGTGCCCACATCAATTGAAGTTGTAAAGATGCCGCTCGTGTCAACCACCAGTGAAGAGAAATTGGGATCGCTCGCCAACTGCAAGCCGTAAGTCGTTGCGCCGTCCGCGACATTCCAAGTTAACGTGGGAATAACGGAAACGACAGTGGCACCGTTTGCGGGAGAAACGAGCGTGGGTGCAGAAGGCGCGACACCACCTCCTTCTCTCCGAAGAATACTGCTGAACTCACCAACCACCGTTCCCGTGTTCGCGCTCGTGAAAGAAACGCCGAGCAGCGCATTGGTCGTTCCACTTGTGTCAGCAGTCCAAGTTTGACCTGCGTTGGTTGTGCGAAGAATGACGCCGCCATCGCCGCTCGCAATGCAAGTTGTCGCATCGGGACAGGAAACGGAGCGCAGCGTTGTGCCGCTGATGTATCTTCTCCAAGTTGCTCCGCCGTTAGAGGTGTGAAGAATGACGCCGTCTCCCACCACCGCGCCGACGTTGGCATTGAAGAACGAAACACCGTGAAGATCGTTGACCTCGCTCGACTGGCTTGACCAACTCGCGCCGCCGTTGGTTGTGCGGAGAATAGTTCCGCTCAATCCCACAATAGTGCCGGTGTTGCTATCCGTGAAAGAAACGCCGGTCAGGTTATTCGTCGTGCCGCTCGTTTGTGGCGTCCAGGTTGCGCCTGCGTCAGTCGTGCGGAGGATGAGGCCATTCGCGCCAACCGCGGCGCCGCGATCATTATCTGAAAAAGAAACGCCGAGAAGTTGATTCATCGTGCCGCTAGTTTGACGCGACCAATTCAAGCCGCCGTCATTCGTACGCAAAACTGCGCCGGAATCTCCCACGGCTATGCCGGAGTTGGCGCTGTTGAAGGAAACGGCATTGAGTCTCAACTTCGTACCGCTGATTTGGAAAATCCAACTTCCGCCGCCATTAGTCGTGCGACGAATGATGCCTGCATCTCCCACAGCCGTGCCGGTATTGGCGTCGGTGAAGGAAACTGCTCTGAGGGCATTGGTTGTACCGAGTGTTATCGATGCCCACGTCAAGCCTCCGTTGACTGTGCGAAGAATAGTCCCACCCAAGCCAACGGCTGTGCCATTACTAGCATCGCTGAGGGAAACTGCCAAGAGGTTTGTTCCAAATGACTGCCGAGTGAAAGTTTCGCCATTAGTCGTGCGTAAGATTATGCCCCCATCTCCAACTATGTATCCATTACTTCCATCTACGAAAAAGACTCCTCTTAAATCGTTCGTTGTTCCGCTTGTATGAACAAACCAATTAGCGCCGCCATTAATGGAGCGAACAACCCATCCTCCTGCTCCAACCGCTGTGGCAGTATTCGAACTGGAAAAAGAAACTCCATATAAGTTTACAGTTCCGCTGACGTCGCGATTCCATATCCCGCCACCATTTGTAGTCCAGAGTTTCGAATTTCCCGATCCTACAGCTATCCCGTTGTTGAAATTTTGAAAAGAGACACTGTATAATGCATTAGATACTCCGCTCGCTTGAGCGGCCCAATTCCTGCCACCATCAGCAGTGAAAAGGATAATTCCACCGCCTCCTACGACGTATCCGAGATTAGGGCCAATAAAGGAAATGCCATACAACGTGCCTGTTGTTCCGCTGTTCTGCCTCGTCCAACTTGCCCCGCCAACAGTGGTTCGAAGAATAATTCCACCTTCTCCAATCACGGTTCCGATATTAGCATCAGCGAAAAATACCCCTCGAAGAGGATTCGAGGTTCCATTCACATAATGCTGAATCGTCCAATTCGCTCCGCCATCCGTGGTTTTCATCACCGTGCCTGCTGCGCCAACTGCAACGATTGTGTTGGCATCAATCATATCCACGCCATACAGCGTATTCCCCTGCGGCAGCGGGTTTTGCCAAACCCAGCGCGTTTGGGCGAAGGTCATCTCAGTTACGCAGAGAGAGAGGAGCAAGAAGCAAGGGGCAAGGAGCATGGAGCGAAGAAGGGAGAGGGCCGCGTGGGCGGCTTGCGGGAGACGGAATGCGTGTTTCATCACAGCCTCCATTTGAGTGAGGTGATAGAAGAACGAGTAAAGCCGGGCTTGCGCGCGACAAGGTTGGTGAAGATGCCAAGCCGTTTGCGCAAGTCTGGCTTCTCCCAGGAGTTGTTTGCTGCGAAGGCTTCGAGGTTGCGGGGGAACGGCGTCGTTTAAGCCGCTTGCAGCGTATCGAGATTTAACGTAATGTCACGATGGCTTTGCTCTTCGAAAGTTTCGAATAGGCTTCGCACTTTGTGCTTCTGCTTCTCGGAAGAGAGGTCGATGATCTTCTGCCGGCCAGGCAGATATTCATAGATCATCAGCAACGGAGCTTCCTCGACAAAGCCAAGGGCCATGCCCAGCAAAATTTTTGAAGAGAGCTTGAGGTTGGCTCGGGTTAAAGCCGCATCGTTATAAGAGCCGTGAAAGAGATGAGCGCCCGAGGGAATTTGCTCCGCTAGGCTTGGGTCGGCTATTTCTCGCTTCAGAAACTCTTCGAAACGGTCTAAGGCTTTATCGGTGGGGCTGTTCGGGTTGTTTGCTGGCATCGTATTCATCCTCAAAAGTTTTGCGGTAGGTGCGCCAAAGCTGTCTGATTTCATAAAGCGCTTTCGCCAAGGCCTCGCTTCTATCATCAACAGCTATGGGAGTCTTTTGCTGCTCGCCCGAAGGCGACACGACATCGCGATGAAAAAAGCCGTGTGTTTCATCAAAGCGAACGACCGGCCGCCATTTCCCGTCAATGTACGCTTCATACTGGATCACAATGATCGCCACGACCTGGCCGCGGTCCGTCGTGAAGTGGACGCGCAACCGATCCAAGCCGGTTTCGAAGTCCTGAATCCAGAATCTCTCGCCCATGATTCAATCTACGTCATGAGCAAGATTTCCGCAAGCATTTCTTCTCTTTTGCTGCAGAGGTGCGAAGATCATCGAAAAAATTCAAAAGACAAAAAGATTGTGGGCAAAACTATTCAAGCGTGAGACTTGTTGTTCTTGCCCGCGTTTGTTATCTTGCGCGCGAAGCTTTTGATCGGAATGATTTATTTTTGAAAGGAGAGAGTGATGGCTCGTATGTCAGATTTCGGCCGCCAAGAAATTTCGCTGCCGCAGTTTCAAAAGAAATGGCTGTATCTCGCCGGCGGCGGGCTGCTGCTGTTGTGGTTTTTGCTTTCAGCGATTTACATGGTGGAGGCCGATGAGGTCGGCGTGATCCTACGCTTTGGCAAGTACGCAGGCACTTCGGAGCCGGGGCTGCACATGAAAATTCCTTTCGGCGTCGAAACCGTGTCGA
Organism: Candidatus Zhuqueibacterota bacterium; assembly: GCA_013361015.1. Lineage (GTDB taxonomy): Bacteria > Zhuqueibacterota > Zhuqueibacteria > Zhuqueibacterales > Zhuqueibacteraceae > JABWAN01. The sequence goes on from JABWAN010000206.1 coordinate 4,784, forward strand.
AGGTGAAAGTGCAGCGCGTGTTGAAAGAGGAGTTCGGCTTTCGCACTGAAGAAGCGGACGTGCAAAGCCGCTATATGGGAGGCGATTTTTCCAAGGAATCGCTCATGCTCACCGGCGATTTAAACTCAGCCATCGTCGAATGGATCGTGCAGTATCGCATTAAAGATCCCGCCAAGTATTTGTTCAGCGCCCGTAACGTGACGACCACCCTGCGCCAAGTTTCCGAATCTGCGATGCGCAAAGTCGTGGGCGATCACAGCGTCGACGAGGTCATCATTGCCAATCGTGAAGAGATTGCGATCAGCACCCGCGATTTGATTCAGGAAATGATGGATGTGTATGAGACCGGCATCGACGTCGTAACCGTAAACCTGCAGAACGTCAATCCTCCGGAGCCGGTACAGCCCGCGTTCAACTCGGTCAATGAAGCCAAGCAGGAACAGGAGCGCATCATCAACCAAGCGTTGGAGGCGTATAACAAAGTCATTCCGCAAGCGCTCGGCGAGGCGCAACAAATCATTAGCGAAGCCGAGGGCTATGCGATCAACCGCACCAATCGCGCCTCGGGCGACGCCGAAAAATTTCTCGCGGTGTGGCAGGAATACAATCGCGCACGCGACGTGACGCGCCGGCGCATGTATCTCGAAACCATGCTGGAAATTTTGCCGAAGGTGAAAGACTTGTACATCATTGACGAGAAGCAACAAAACCTCATCCCGATGTTGCAGATGCCCGGAGCGGCCGTGAAAGGAGAGCAACGATGAATGCCAAAAGAATTTTGCTGGCCCTGGGCCTGGTGGTCTTACTGCTCGTGAGCAACAGCGCATTTTTCACGCTGACTGAAATCGAGCAAGCGATCGTGACACAGTTCGGGCAGCCCATCGGTGCGCCGGTGCAAAGCGCAGGCTTGCACATGAAAATGCCGTTCGTTCAAAAGGTCACGATTTTTGACAAGCGCTTGTTGGAATGGCAAGGCGACGCCAATCAAATTCCGACAGAGGACAAAAAGTACATTTGGGTGAGCACGTTTGCGCGCTGGCGCATTAAAGACCCGCTGAAGTTCTATCAATCCGTGAACAACGAGCGCAACGCGCAAAGCCGTTTGGATGACATCATCGACGGCGTGACGCGCGACGTGATTTCAAAACATCCGCTTATCGAAATCGTGCGCAACACCAATCGCGAAATGACGACCGTGGAAGAAGGCATGCGCGAAGGCGCCGTGGCCACCGTCGCGATCAAAGATACCGAGCCGATCAAGTATGGCCGCGAGGCCACGACCAAGCTCATTCTCGAGCGCGCGCAAGCGACCATGCCGCAATACGGCATCGAGTTGGTCGACGTACGCTTGCACCACATCGATTACATCGAAGAGGTGCGCAAGAAAGTTTATGAGCGCATGATTTCCGAGCGCAATCGTATCGCGGAGCGCTATCGCTCGGAAGGCCAGGGCGAGCGCGCGAAGATTGAGGGCCAGCGCGAGAAGGAGTTGCAGCGCATTCAGTCCGAAGCCTATCGCACCGCGCAAAAGCTCAAGGGCGACGCCGATGCCAAAGCCACGAAGATTTACGCCGACGCCTACAATCGCGATCCCGAGTTCTATTCCTTTCTGCAAACGCTGGACTCGTATCGCAGCACGCTGCAAGGCAACAGCACGATGTTCATCAAAACCGACGCGGATTTTCTGAAATATTTGAAAAGCATTCAGGGGAGATGAGCGTAGTAAGAGGAGAAGAGCGAAAGGTGAAGGACGAACTTTTCTTCCTTCACCTTTCGCTTTGGCTGCGCCGAAAGTAAAAGCGCTGCGGTGGAATACCTCGCCGAAAGCGTCGTGCGCTTTAGCTTTCCATTCACCCGCAGGTGGGGCAACATGATTTTGTTGCTTCACCAACTCTTTGATTGCGTGCTACTCGTCCCCGAAGCTCGTGCCCACGGCCTTCGCCGCTTGCACCCAGCGATGATCATGTGGAACGGTTTTCAATTTCGCGATACAATCGGAAATCGGCATACCGACATATTGATCGCCGCGAAGCGCGACCATCTGCCCGAACTTCCCTTCCGCACATAATTGCACGGCCAGTGCTCCGAAGTTCGTAGCGAGAATGCGATCACTCGCACTCGGGCTGCCGCCGCGTTGCAAATGGCCGAGCACGGTTACGCGGGTTTCCAGCTCTGTGCCGCGTGAAATCTCATCGGCAATCACCTCCCCAATGCCGCCGAGGCGTTTAGCATCCGTGCGCTTCTCATCCAGCTCCTGCACCACTTCGCTGCCATCCGGACATTTGCAGCCTTCCGCTACACACACGATGCTGAAGCGCTTGCCGTGCGTGCTGCGCTCAATGACTTTACGGAAGAGCGCCTCCCAATTAAATGGAATCTCAGGGATCAAAATAATATCCGCGCCGCCAGCCAAGCCTGCACCGAGTGCGATCCATCCGGCATAGCGCCCCATCACTTCGATGACCATAATGCGATGGTGCGAAGAAGCTGTGGTGTGCAGACGATCGATCGCTTCGGTCGCCACGCCCACGGCGCTGTCATAGCCGAATGTGACATCCGTGCCGTCGAGATCGTTATCAATCGTCTTGGGCACCCCAACGATATTGAGGCCGTATTGCGCGAGCTTGTGCGAAATGTGCATGGTGCCTTCGCCGCCAATCGCGATCATCGCATCGAGCCCCCAGCGTTTATAGTTTTTAATCGCGCGCGCCGAAGCATCGACGATCACGGTTTTGCCGTCCGGGCCTTCCGTGGGGTAATGCCAGGGGTCGCCTTTATTCGAAGTGCCAAGGATGGTGCCGCCGAGGTTAATGATGCCCGAGACTTCACGATTCGACAACTCGTGCATGCGGTCTTCTACCAAGCCTTCAAAGCCATCTTCAATGCCGATAACCGTCGCACCATATTCGTTCATAGCCGGCTTGGCCACCGCGCGAATCACAGCATTGAGGCCGGGACAATCGCCGCCGCCCGTGAGTATGCCGATCCGCATGAGATTTTTTCCATTCATTTCAGATCCTTATCTGTTTTAAAGTGATTGCAATGATCGTTTTCATGTCACCACCTTTTGCAGTAGTCACAACTACATAATTGCGCTTTTTCCGAAGAAAGTCAAGCTGTGCCTTGGCGGCTTGGCAATGCCTCGGTTACATGTGGTT
>JABWAN010000207.1 GCA_013361015.1 Candidatus Zhuqueibacterota bacterium
CATGGCGCGCGCGCTCAAATCTTCGCCGGTTTTCTCGCGCAACACTTCGCGCCAGTTGCGGCTCGCGCCGGGTCGCATAATGCTATCCAAGAATTTTCCGACTTCGGCGTTGCCGTAGTAATTCGTGGCGTGCGGATCTTGTTGCAAGATCTTTGTCGCGATGTGATCGTGCAATTGAAAGAGAATGACGAAGGACAGCGCATAGTCATAATACTGCGCCGCGTCGTCGTTGATATGTGTTTTCGAAGCGGCATCGCAATACTCCTCGCCGCGCGCGCTGGGCGGAACCACGCCTTGATACTTCTGCACCAATTCCCACCACCGCTGATTGTATTGCTCCTTCGGCAGATTGCCCGCGTACAAGTCGTGCTCAAAGCTCGTCATTGTGCCTGCAGAGAACGGAATGAACACGATGTAGTTCAGCGCTTCTTTCAACAACGCCTGCGTGTCATCGCTCTTGCCGGTGCTCGCCATCAAACCAATGGCTTCGACGAACGGCTTTTGCATCGAAGCCAATCCGAGCATGCTGCCGATGGCTTCATGATAAGCGCGATTCGCGCCCTCGCGCAGCAACAGCGGCACTTCGCCATTCGTGTAGCACATGTAGTAATAGACGTGCCCCAATTCGTGGTGCGTGGTCTCGTACCACTCCGTGTTCGGCTCCACACTCATGAGCGAGCGCAAATCATTTTCATAGTCCATGTGCCACGCCGAGGCGTGATTGTTCTTTTTGAAGGGTGAATCCGCGGGCAAAGGATAAAGCGAAGACTTCTCCCAAAAACTTTGCGGCAGAGGGTTGAATCCGAGGCTGATATAGAAACGCTCCGCTTGCTGCATGATCCACTCCGGCGATTTGGCGCGCAGTACGCCGTCGAGGTCGAAGCCGGTGACCGTCACCATCGGGCTCCAATCTTGCGCCCAACGATTCGGCAGCCAATGCGCCGGTAATTCGCGCGGCACGGGCTGGCCATATTGCTGCGCGAGCGTATAGCGCGCATACGTGTGCAGCTCACGATACAGCGGCCGCAACTCGCGATTGAGCTGCGCCATTAAGGCCATCATCTCCTCTTTGCTCATGCCGTAATCGGAAACTTGATAGCTGAAGTAATCCGAATAGCCCAGCGCTTGCACGGTTTGATTGCGCAAACGCTGCAAATTCGCCAGCCCGTCTTTGAGCGTCTTGCCCACTTCTTTTGAAGCTTCCCACATTTTCAAGCGTTCATTGAGATCGCGCGAAGAGCGCAGTGCTTCATCGATTTGCGCGGTTGTGACGGGTTTGTCGTCAACCTTGAAAGTGAAACCGAAGAGCTTCTCCGTTTGTGCGGTCTCCGCGGCAATTCGCTCTTTGACCACTGCGGGAATCGTCTGAGGCGCATCCGCAGCGTTGTAGAGCACCTTTTCTAGTTGCAGCACTTGCAGCGGCGTAAGCTGCTCGCGCTTCTGCAAAAAGCTTCGCGCCTTTTCGATGTTTTCCGTACTGCCGGCAAACTCCGAGAAGGCTTGCTTTGCCGCTTGCGCCGCGGCCGCGTTCGTGGTATCGCCTTCCACGATCTTCGTGTTCAAATCCCACTCCGCAAGCGCAACCGCATAAGCCAGTTCTTTGAACTGCGCATTATAGCTTTTGAGATATCCCTCCACCTGCGCTTGCATTTCTTGCGGACTGGGCGAGCATGAAAACAATACAGGCACGAGCAACCACCACCAACCTTTCCTCATACTTCCTCCGAATGTTTTTTTCTTGCACAGCGATGGTTTAAATATCTAAAAGATGAATTCCGTGCAAAAAAATTGGCCACAGAATTACACGGAAACACGCGGCAAGAAACGCATTTTTGTCAGCGAATAAGTTCTGTGCACTTCCGTGTGATTCCGTGGCCTGATCTTTTTGGTTCCGGCTCGGCTTATGATTTATTCACCGTAGAAGATACAAATCGCATTGCCAATGTCAAGACGAGCGCCGCCGTTTGCGAGGCTCCCGCGAAGATTCTTGCGGTATGACGATTCGAAACTTCGCGCTTGACTTCCCCATAAAAAATCTTCAAATACCCGCCGCTCCTTTGTGCTTTCATCTTCTTCAAATGGTCTTGAGTTATTCATGGAATTCAAATCAACCGCCGCCGCGCTATCCCTGGAAGAAGGGTCCGCACTCATAAGCGATAACGCCGCTGAACACATGCGCAAGACCGTTGACGCTGTCTATCGCTCTGAGTCGCGACGCGTGCTCGCCACTTTGATTCGCGTGCTCGGCGACTTTGACCGCGCCGAGGACGCGTTGCATGAGGCATTCCGTGCAGCGCTCGAACAATGGCCGAAGGATGGCGTTCCCGCTAATCCACGTGCGTGGCTCGTTTCAGCCGGGCGCTTCAAGGCTATCGACGCTATGCGCCGGCGCGCACGGTTCGACGCATTGCAGGCAGAACTTGCCGAGCGAATCGAGGCCGAGACCAAGGACGAGCTGGACTGGGGCGAGGAGGGCGTGGCAGACGATCAATTGCGGTTGATCTTCACCTGTTGCCATCCCGCTCTGTCATCAGAGGCCCGCATGGCGCTGACCCTGCGTGAAGTCTGCGGACTTACCACGGAAGAAATCGCGCGCGCTTTTCTCACCACGCCCTCCACACTTGCCCAACGTATCGTGCGCGCCAAAGCAAAAATCCGCGAGGCACGAATTCCATATCAAGTTCCCTCTCAAGCGGAATTGCCGGATCGATTGGACACGGTGCTTCATGTCATTTACTTGGTGTTTAACGAAGGCTACTCGGCCTCCTCCGGCGAGTCGTTGACGCGGCCCGATCTTTCCGGCGAGGCGATCCGATTAGGGCGACTGCTTTTCAATTTAATGCCGGAGCCGGAGGTAATGGGGCTGCTCGCATTGATGCTGCTGCACGAGTCGCGGCGACCGGCGCGCACTTCGTCGACCGGTGATCTCATTCTACTGGAAGACCAGGACCGCGCGTTGTGGAATCGCGAGCAGATTGCAGAGGGCACCGCACTGGTGCGGCGCGCGTTGGCGGCGCGTTCCGCCCCGTGGGATCCTTACACGCTGCAAGCGGCGATCGCAGCGGTGCATGCCGAGGCGCCCACTGCCGCAGCGACAGACTGGACACAGATTGTTATGCTTTACGATCTGCTTTTGCAGGTCGTGCCCTCGCCCGTAGTCGAACTGAATCGCGCTGCAGCCGTGTCAATGCGCGACGGTCCTCTGGCCGGCTTGACGCTCATCGATGCCATTCGCGCGCGCGGCGATCTCAGCGATTATCACCTCTTGCATTCCGCGCGGGCAGAGCTTTGCCGGCGGCTGGGAAGAACCGCGGACGCCCGCGCCTCATACGAACTGGCCCTCAACCTTACGCGACTGGAACCGGAGCGGAGATTTTTAGAGCAACGACTGGCCGCACTTGCGGACTGAGAGGATGAGCCTACTCTGACAAACCTCATGCGCGATCGCGATTTCCTCCTGCAATACCACGCTTGCATTTCACAACCCACGCCGCAGCAAGTATGAGAACTTCATGCAAAGCGTCCTGCCCGGCAAAAACTGATTAACACGTTTGCATCGGCATTGTGTAGGAGAATTTTCATGACAACCGTTTCGCACGCAGCGCCACTACGAAGCACGAAAGTCTATCGCGCCATTGGCTGGGGCGGTTTCAGCGTCGGAGTTTTGGATATCACCGCGGCGTTCGTTACCGGCGGCTTGCGAGGAATCAGCCCGATGCGAGTCCTGCAAGGCATCGCGAGTGGGCTGCTCGGTGCGAACTCCTACCAGGGCGGATTCGCAACGGCCATTCTCGGACTGCTTTTGCATTTTGTCATCGCGACGGGAGCCGCAGCCGTCTATTATTTGACCAGCCGCAAGTTGAAATCGCTGGTTGAGCAGCCGCTGGCTTGCGGCTTTTTGTATGGCATCGCAGTCTTTTGGTTCATGAATCTGCTTATCTTGCCGCTCTCGGCGTTTTCTCACAAAATTTCATTCACGCTTGCGCGAGTGACGACCGGCTTGTTCGTGCACATGTTCTGTGTCGGGCTGCCTATCGCACTCATCGTGCGCCGCTTCTCAAAATAAAAGGAGCGCCAATTCATGAATAAACGGCCTCGCGTTGGGGCCGCTCCTAGTGCAGCTATTTTCATTTTTCATGGCTGCGCCGCTTTGCGAGCGGCCCAAGCCTCGCTACCAAATTCAAGCATGCCTGCGAAAGATCTAACTATGACGCATGGCGCAGCGCAATTGAGCCTCACCGTGGTGCCAAGCTCCGGCGCCGAGGAGTGGGCGGGCTTGGCTGGCGAGATGGCGATTAACATCGTAGAGGGTAAACACTTTGAATTCACCCTGGTCAAGACTCCTTAAGCTGCCGTCGTTTTGATGAGCAAAATTCAGAGAGAGCACAAAATTCAAACCGACCGTGACCCCGCCTTCCGTGCGAATGCAGCGAATACACTCGATCCGTCCCGCGTGCATTTCAATTTGACTCCCTGTCGATTTCGGGCTTTGCCAAACGACTACAGTATGTAAACCGCGAATCTAACGCAGAGCCTGGCAGCCGCCGAGCGAGGCCGACTAGCAACCTAGCAACCCGTTTCTAAATCCATAACTAAAGGAGAGCTTACCATGCGATTCATGATTTTGATCAAAGCCAACAAAGACTCAGAGGCGGGCGTGATGCCGGATGAGAAACTCCTCACCGAGATGGGAAAGTACAACGAAGAACTGGTGAAAGCGGGCGTGATGCTCGCGGGCGAGGGTCTGCACCCAAGCTCGAAAGGCGTGCGCGTCAAGTTTTCTGGAGGGAAGCAAATCGTAACCGACGGGCCGTTCCCCGAGACGAAAGAATTGCTCGCCGGCTTCTGGCTGTGGCAATGCAAATCAATGGAAGAGGCCATCGCATGGGTCAAACGCTGCCCCAATCCCATGCCGAACACGGAAGCCGAGATCGAAATTCGGCAGGTATTTGAAGCGGAAGACTTCGGCGCGGAGTTTACGCCCGAGCTTCGCGAGCAAGAGGAGCGTCTCCGCGCGCAAATGGCGGCGAAGCAATAATGGTCGCACACAGGTGGTAGCTAGCATTGTGGTGTTTTCCCAAAGAGCGTTGCGAGTGAGATCAAAACAACAATGCGCTTCATTTGAGCGCAATCGCCTTGCCCTTATGCTGTTGACCTTAACCGGGAGGTTGATATGAAGTACATGTTGCTCATCTACTTTGACGAGCAGGCCTTAAGTGAGACCGAGCGGACCCAGTGTTACATGGATTCCGCGCAGCTCGCGCACGAACTGAACTCGAACGGGCAGTATATTTCCGCCAACCCGTTGCAACCCACGTCGATGGCGACCAGCGTGCGGGTGCGCAATAGTAAACGGCTCGTGACCGATGGTCCGTTTGCTGAAACACGCGAGCAGCTCGGCGGCTATTTCCTCGTCGAAGCCGAAAATCTCGATGAGGCCATCGGCATGGCGGCGCGCATTCCAATGGCGCTCAAGGGTACGGTCGAAGTCCGTCCGGTAATCGAGATTCCGGGGCTGCCGTAGCAATAGCGTCCGCGCGGAGCAAAGTTCCGATTGCCAAAAACATGGAAAGTCACAAAACTCACATGGAAAAATAAATGGCGTCATTGCACAGTTCCGAGAGGCGTTCCGCAAGGATGACGCCGCCGGTGTCCGTGAGTTCCTCGCACGCCCTCCCGAGTCAAAAGCCAAAATCAATGAGCCGTTGAGTGAATATGATGCACGGGCGATTGTGTGCGTGTTCAGCCGTGAAATGCTCGGCATGGCGAATGCTTGCGATCACCGCGCGAAATCGAATAGCGTGGAATGGAAACGGAGGTTAAAGCGCCACAAACAGAATTGCTTCAGAGCCGTTGTCGATTTTGGATTGCGCCGAACGACTAAGTGATGAAACCAAGCAAATCAAGCCATGAGGTTTGCCGCCTGGCCCACCAAAACCTCTGTGGTCTTGGCAGCTAATACGAGGTAGCAGACTAATTCCTACGGAGAAAACGATGAAGTACATGTGCCTGGCTTACGAAGAAGAGAATTACCTCAACGCCTTGTCCAAGGGCGAATGGGATGCGCTCAGAGTCGAGACGCTCACTTACCTCGAAGAGCTTCAGAAGAATGGTTACTTGATAGCTGCGGAGCCGCTCCAGAGCGTGCGAACTGCCACCACTGTGCGGGTGCGCGGCGGCAAAGCCTCGATCACGGATGGCCCCTTCGCTGAAACCAAAGAAACACTTGGCGGTTTTTTTCTGATCAATGCCAGAGACTTGAATGAGGCAATTCAGGTGGCCTCGCGATGGCCGTCAGCACGATTCGGAAGTATCGAGGTGCGGCCGGTCGACGATGGGCTGCGAGAAGATAGACGCTACGCTTGAACGCTGTGAAAGGAAAGCAAAGATGCGATTCATGATGATGGTTAAGGCCGATAAGAACTTCGAGGCTGGTGTTCCTCCCAGTCCGGAACTCATGGCCAAAATGGGGAATTTTTTCGAGGAAATGGCGAAAGCCGGTGTGCTGCTCGCGGCCGAAGGGCTGCTTCCGAGCTCGAAAGGTTTCCGCATCAAGTCCTCGGGCGGAAAGCTGACCGTAACTGACGGCCCGTTTGTCGAAACCAAGGAATTGATCGCCGGCTACGCACTGGTGCAGACGAAGTCAAGGGAAGAAGCGATGGAATTGGCGCAGCGCTTCTGGGAAATTCATGGGGACGGTGAAGGCGAGGTTCGCCAAGTGGCGGAAAGGTAAGCCTTCGCTTGGAATGAATCGGCACTGCTCCGCATCGCCGGAAACGATTTTACCCGTTTGTTGATTTTCGATTAAAAAACTTAGGAGAAAGAATTCATGCATACTCTTGCTCAAACTGCTCCTCCATCAAAGAAAATTCGCTGGGCCGGGTGCATCCTCAGCACTCTCGCCATTCTATTCTTGCTCTTCGACAGTTCCGGAAAATTGCTGAAGCTCGCACCGGTCGTGGAGGGAACCGTCCAGCTTGGCTATCCCGAGAGCGCTATTCTCGGCATCGGTCTCGTCGAGCTTGTTTGTCTTGCTCTCTATGTGATTCCGCGTACCTCGATTTTGGGCGCTGTTCTGTTGACGGGCTTTCTTGGCGGCGCTGTTGCCACGCATGTGCGGCTCGACAATCCGCTTTTTAGCCACATCTTGTTTCCGGTTTATATCGGTGCGCTGCTCTGGGCAGGGCTTTTCTTGCTCGATGCCCGGACGCGCACACTCCTGCCGGTGCGAAGCTGAACGATAAGTACGCAGACTAAAATGAAATCTTGCCACCGAGACGCGAAGACGCCAGGCTTTTCTTCGCGTCTTGGTTTCTTCCTCGTCAGAGAATTTTTGACTGTATTCGCAGTTAACAGATCGAGGAATAGTGCACAGGTAGAGACATGATCGCAGCCGAATACATAATCGAACCGATCGGCGTCGTACGCTCCGAGTTGACCAGCCGCGAGGCGGCGCCGTTGCAGGGAGATGAAGGCGCACCCGCAGCATGGCTGGAAATCGCCGCGCGGGTCGCGCCGGGACTTGCCGGCATCGCAACCGGCGACGAGTTAATCGTTCTCACCTGGCTGCACCGTGGCCATCGCGACGTGCTGCAAGTGCATCCACGCGGCAGACGCGAGAGGCCGCTGACCGGCGTGTTCGCAACACGCTCGCCGGATCGCCCAAACCCGGTGGGATTGCATCGCGTTTCGGTGTTGGAAGTCGCCGGAAGAAAACTGCGCGTTGCGCCCCTGGAAGCAATCGATGGGACACCCATTGTTGATATCAAGCCGGTGCTCACGTCGTTCGATGAGCGCTGATCTGCATTCATTCAGCCATGTCGATTTTGAGCATCGTCGAACGACCATTTGGTGTAAACACTCACAAAGCATTTATGAT
>JABWAN010000208.1 GCA_013361015.1 Candidatus Zhuqueibacterota bacterium
GTTGATGCCTTCATCCAGCCAGCTTTCTTCAAACTCGTTCGAGGCAAGGAGATGATACCAAAAGTTGTGGCCGAATTCATGAATGATGACCACCTCCACCGCGCGCACACCCGTGGGAAGCCCGTAGGTCGTGCCGGCAGTAATGAGCGTGGGATACTCCATGCCGCCGGACCCGCCGGCGCCGCGTCGGGGATCGACGACGGTCAAATTTGGATAAGGATAATCGCCATACCATTCTTGATGGTATTCCACTGCGGCCTTCGCGGCTTCCATGTGGCGCAGCCATTGATAGTCGTGATCGGGCTGCATGAGCACACGAATCTCGACGTCTTTCGTTTTAACATAATCCGTGTGCACGCGATACTCCGGACTAGTGGTCCACGCGAAGTCATGCACATCTTCGGCGTGATAGTAATGCGTGGCGGTGCCGTCACCATTGTCCTGCACTTCCACCTCCACTCCCGTGGCGCCGACCACGTTGGCTTTGGGCACGGTCATGCGCACGTTATACACGCCATAGTCCGCAAAGAATTCTGAGTTCGCGTGAAATTGGTGGCAGTTCCATTTGCCGTTAATGTATACACCGACCTTGGGAAACCATTGCGCCACGAAAAAGAATTCCTCCTTGGCACCCGTGCGTGCTAACGGCGGCTGCGGCAACTTTGCGGTGAAGTCAATGTGCAAGACAATGGAATCATTCGGAGCGAGCGGCGTAGGCAAAGGCAGGCTGCAAACGGTTCTGTCTTCGGTGTTGTCGTCGTCGGGTTGAATGAAGGCCAGCATGTGCGTCAACTCTTCACCCGAAGCGAGCGTAAGGCGATTCACATCGACATAACCCCAACCGTCTTTTTCGATGCGGTTGCCGCGCGCCCATCCGCCGGATTCTTTCATGAAGGTCGATTGGTTGTTGCGGAAGGCGTTGAGGTAGAGATGAAATTGCAGCTCGGTGATCGTATCGGTCGACTTGTTGTGCCAAGTCAACTTCTCTTTGCCGGTGAGCATGCGGGTGTCCGGCGCGAGCTTGACTTCGATATCATAGTTGGCAATGCGCGGACTGAGCGGTTGCGGAAACAGCACGGGCTGCGCTGCGAGCTGCCGTACGGACATAAACAGAACGAAACCACACCACACTTTGCAGAACTTGTGTTGCATGACCATCCTCCTCCGAAAAAGGTAAGCAACGAGGCTACGAAAAAAAGGTAAAACGCTTTGGACAGAGACAAAACAATTGCCGGCAAAACTATTAAGAGCTTCGTCTGAGGAAGAATAGTTTTGTCGGCAATCGTCTTGCCTTTCGAGGTCTGCTCGGATCGTTACGAGTCTTCTTCCCATCTGCGCGTTTTCGCGCGCTCGAATTTCTTCGTGGATTTTGCAGCCTTGGTTTGCAGCCGCTTTTCCTTTGCGGCGCGCGGCATCTTCGTCGGAATGCGCGGTTTAGGCTTGCGCTGACGGGCACGAAGTTTTTCGAGCAAACGCTCCCATGCTAGCTCGCGATTTTTGAGCTGCGAACGATGCTCGCGCGCAATTACGACGAGGCCCGTGGGCAAATGCTTTAAGCGTACTGCGGTTTCGGTTTTGTTCTTATGCTGCCCCCCCGGCCCGCTCGCTTTGTACGTCGTGATCTCGACTTCGCCTTGCAAAGCTGCGACCGTCAACTCGTTTTCCGAATGAGATTCGTTTTCTAAAATACCGGCCATAGAGAGGATTGTTTAAAGGATTGTACCAGTGCTTCGCTGGTGTCATTCAGGAGGAATCTTTTTCAGCATTAGCACAGTGGCTTGGCGTAAAAAAGATTCCTCCTGAATGACAAGGAAAGTAAGTGCTCTTGTGGAAATTATCCATTCACGCGATTGCGGTAATCACGACACGGCCCGCGCTCGATTCCAGCAAGTACTGCATGAATGCTTCGGCGCTTACGGCTTGGACTTCCACGAGTCTGCTCACTTCGCCGCCAAATTCGCCGTGCAGCGCATGTGCGCCATACTTGCGCAGCGCTCTTTCGACGCTGGCGGATTCCGCGTATTGGTAAGAGAGCTGAAACGTTCGCATGGGAATGAGAGGAAGCAAAGCTGCGGCCTCGACCGCGGCTTGCAACGCGCCGCTGTATGCGCGAATCAACCCGCCGATGCCGAGCTTCGTCCCGCCGAAGTATCGCGTCACCACGGCCGCGAGATTGGTGAGCTTGCGCGCTTCCAAAACTTGCAGCATGGGCCGGCCGGCCGTGCCCGCGGGTTCATGCGCGTCGTTGGCATAAGCGAGCAAGTGGTCTTCCATGCCGAGGCGAAAAGCATAGCAATTGTGCGTCGCATCGGCAAACAGCTTGGAACGTGCGGCAATGCAGGCTTCCGCCTGCTCGCGGGATTGCGCCGGAACGAGCCAGGCAATGAAGCGCGAATTCTTGACGCGCGTCTCGGCTTCGCACGCCGCAGTGATGGTGAAATACTCGACCACAACTCAACTCATCATCCAATCTTCAACGTTGTAACCGCGCAACTGGGTCAAGCGCTCCAAGGCTTCACCGACTTTGTTGTTGGGCGTGGAGGCGCCTGCGGTCAATCCGATTTTCGCACCGCCTTTCGGCAACCATTCACGCGAGGTGACTTCTTCGGATTGGCCGCTAGGCTTATGACGAATGCAATCGACACTTTCGAGGCAGGAAGGATCGTCGATATGATAGGCTTTAGTGTAGGTCGAAGCCAAATCCACGAGATGGTTTGTGTTGCTACTGTTGTATCCGCCAATAACGAGCATGAGATCCAAACGCTGCTGCTTGACCAGCTCCAAGACCGCGTCTTGCCGGTCTTGCGTCGCGCTGCAAATCGTGTCGAAATTACGGAAGTGGTTCGCGATGTCGCCGGAGCCGTAGCGGGTAAGCATCGCCTGTTTGAGGCGCTCGGCAATCGCCAAAGACTCGCTGGAGAGCATGGTGGTTTGATTCGCCACGCCGATCTTTTGCAAGTGTTGCTCGGGCTCGAACCCCGGAGAGAGCGCATTTTTGAAATGGAACAAAAACTCTTCGCGCGAAAGGCGGCCGGCGATGTAGGCGCAAACCATTTCCGTCTCTTCCATATCGCACACCACGAGAAAGTGTCCGTGCTCATACTTCGTGGCTTGGCTGCTCGTGGCGCGGGTTTCCTCGTGTGAGTATTTGCCGTGAATCACGGAAGTAAAACCGTCGCGCGCATATTGCTCGACACGTTTCCACACGTTCAACACCGAACCGCAGGTCGTGTCAATCATGATGCAGCCGATATTCGAGAGTCGTTGAAACTCCGCAGTCGTCACGCCGAATGCCGGCAAAATGACGACGTCCTCTTTGCGCAGATTTTCGAAGCTCACGTCTTGGCTATATTGCCCGGAAAGAAAGCCGATGCCCATTTCCAGCATGCGATAATTGACGTGGGGGTTGTGGATGATCTCGCCGGTCAAAAAGATGCGGCGCTCGGGGAATTTTTCGCGCGCTTGATAGGCGTATTCCACGGCGCGATCGACGCCGTAACAAAAACCAAATTCTTTGGCGAGAAAGAAGTGCAGATTACCGACACGCAGATTGTGCTCGTGCGTGCGCAGGTATTCGACCAAACGGCTGTGATAATGGCGGGAAAGCTGCTCCTGCGCCACGGCTTTCAGCCCCAGGCCTTTTTGAAAGTATTGTTGCGGTTGAGCGGTTTCGACGAGGGGGAGGGAAGACAATGCGAATCCTTTCGAAGAATTTATGTAACAGGTCCCGCCGCTTAAAATGTCATTCTGGAAGAATCTTTTTTAGATTTCGCTCAAAACAAATAGGGTTCATTGCAAGCGCTCAAAAAGATTCCGGCTGCATGACATTGTGATGGGCGGCCATGCTAGTTCGAATTTACTTATGATATTTTTCGCCGCGCATGATCGTACATGCACGATAGAGTTGTTCCAAAAGCATCACGCGCGCCAGCTCGTGCGGCAAAGTCATCGTGGAAAGTGAAAACCTCTCATGACTGCGTTGCAAAACTTCCGCGCTCAATCCCGCCGCGCCGCCGATGACGAAATCAATCTTGCGCAAGCTGCCGGTGAGAGTACTTTGCAATGCTCGCGCAAAGGCGGCACTGGTTTGCTGCGCGCCTTCGCTGTGCAGTGCGACAAGCTTGGCTTCCGCGCGCACATGCCGTAGTAACTCGCGGCCTTCATCGATAAGTGCTTGCGGCTCGGGTTTGCCTTTGCCGAGCGTCGTGCGTACTTCCACAATTTCAATATCAAGATAGTGGCGCACGCGTTCGAGATAATCCTCGCTTGCCGCGGCGAAGTGCGAGCCTTTGATTTTGCCAACCGCAATGATACGAACATTCAAAGGGAATTGCGGCATGGCTCAGAACTCGTAACTCTCGCCCGGCTGGAGGATCTGCGCCTGCACGCCCAGCGCCTTTACTTTGCTGCGGAAGTTCTGCGGATCGGCGTCGATGAGTTCCCAGGTTTTGTAGTGCATGGGAATGACCACGCGTGGCTGCAAAAATTCTACAGCCTTCGCGGCATCATCGACGCCCATGGTGAAGTTATCGCCGATGGGCAATAAGGCCACGTCGATTTTGTTCATTTGGCCAATGAGCTGCATGTCCATGAACAATCCCGTGTCGCCGGAATGATAAACCATGCGGCCTCCGGTTTGAATCAAAAAACCCGTTGGGTTCCCGAGATAGAGAAAGCCCCTGTCCATTTGCAAACCCGAGCCATGGTGCGCGATGGTGAGCTTGACTTTTCCGAACGGGAATTTGTGCGCGCCGCCGATCTGCATGCCATGGCTCTTCGCGCCTAGCGAAGCACAATACGTTGCGATTTCATAATTCGCTATCACGGTCGCGTTGTTGCGTTTCGCGATCTCCACCGCGTCGCCGAAGTGGTCGCCGTGACCGTGGGAGATCAGAACGAAATCGCACTGCACTTGGTCGGCAGTGAGGGGCGCTTTGGGATTGCCGGTAATGAACGGATCGATGACGAGACGATGCGTGCCGGTTTCAAAGAGGAAGCACGAATGGCCATAGAAGGTGAGTTTCATATGACCTCCTGTGGTGGAATTCTAGGACGGAGCCAAAAGCATTTTGATTTGAACGTAAATTGGCGATTCAAAATTCGTCATCGCGTAGAGTGCCGCTCTACTTTTTGAAATCTGCGAAGCGCTTTAAGTCGGCTAGGTGAATGAGCCACCTCGGTAAACAAACGGAGAAGGCCCGCAACAACGCGCAGCGACAAAACAAAAAAGGCGACTTGCGCGGAGGCGAAGCTTGCCACGAGAAGTTTTTTTATGTTGTGTCGCTGCTCCACCGAGGCGTCATCTTTGCTTGTTTATCTCACCTTTATCATTTCAAGCTAGCTGGCTAAAAGCGACGGCCTCGCGCCGCCTAACTGATATTTTCAAGCAACCGCAACTGCAAACGCGTTCGTCGTCGCATCTCCCCAAGAGCATCGTTTAACCCATTTTCCAAACCGCGAATCAACGCGAATTACCGCTAATTCTTTTCATTCGCGACGATTCGCGCCTATTCGCGGTTAATAAATGGAAGAGTTATTAAATCGGCAATCTCACCCCATCTGCCGATGGCTGATGAGTTGCATGAATTCCTCGCGGCAGGCGCGGTCTTCGTGAAACAGGCCCAGCACCGCGCTATTGGTGACGACGGTGTTTTGTTTTTGCACGCCGCGCATGAGCATGCACAAGTGGCGCGCTTCAGTCACGACGGCGACACCCGCGGGCTGCAAGGCTTCCATCAAAGTATTGGCGATCTCATTGGTCATGCGTTCTTGCACTTGCAAGCGCCGCGCGAAAACGTCTACGATGCGCGGAATTTTGCTCAAGCCCACGACGCGGCCATTGGGCACATACGCCACGTGGCATTTGCCATAGAACGGCAACAAATGATGCTCGCACAGGCTGTAAAAGTCGATGTCCTTCACGATGACCATCTCATTGTATTTCTCGTTGAAGAGCGCGCCGTTGAGAATCTCCAAAATGTCGGCGTGATAGCCGGAAGTTAAAAACTCCCACGCCTGCGCCACACGCTTGGGCGTGCGTACTAAGCCTTCGCGTTTGGGATTCTCGCCGATCTCGACCAAAAGCTTGCGTACTAAGTTTTCCATTGGCGCGTGCGCTGCTTCGCCTGGCAGCACTTGCGCTCTTTCTAACGTTGCTTTGCGATGATCGGTCTTGTGCTTTAATTGCGAGGATGGCAAAACGAGCAATTCCCGCGCAGTTCGTGTTGCATCGGCTTTATGGCCGTTGCGTCGTGGTGATGACAATTTAGGCATGCTTGCACCTTTTGGGTTTGTCGATGTGCCTCATCTGCAGGCATAGCAGGTGCGCCGGTTTTGAATGGCGCCGTCCATGACAACAGCACCAACACCCCCAGAGTTCCAAACGCCACGAGGAAGAAGTGCCGCTTGATAGTCTTTTGTTTGTTTTCGTCCATAGAATCCGCGCGCGTTCATGTTTGAGGTAAGACAGCGGGAGCATAGGAAGGAGAGTGCTGCACCAGTCGGCCTTGATGAGTTTTCCGGCGCTGCATTTCTTTTTCTATGCCTTGAACAATTTCGGCACGGGATAAATTCCAGCGCGGCGCAAGCAACAACTCGGCCGGAGCGTCACCATAAAGCCGTTCAATAATAATTTCGGGAGAAAGACGTTCGAGGTAACGTATCACGAAATCTCGCCACTCTTCGAAGGTGAAAAGCTGAAAGGGCTGCCGTTCATATTGCCGAGCCAGTTCGGTGTGTCGCACCACGTGCAGATTGTGAATCTTGAGAATGTCAAGCCCCAGCGTATTGATGACCTCGGTGGAGGCAAGCATTTGCTCACGGGTCTCATTCGGAAAGCCGAGAATGGTATGCCCGGTTACGTGCAAGCCGAACGCCTTCGCACGGCGCACGGCGTTGCGTGTGCATGCGAAATCGTGACCGCGATTGATCAAGCGCAGCGTTTCATCGTAGACCGACTCGATGCCGAACTCGAGCGTCAAATCCGTTTCTTGAGCAAGTTCGGCAAGCATTGCAAATTTTTCGTCGTCCATGCAATCCGGACGCGTGCCGATGGATAAGCCGACGACTTCGGGGTGGCGCAACGCATCACGGAAGAGAACTTCCAAATGTTCGACCGGTGCGTAGGTGTTGCTGTAAGGTTGAAAATAAACGAGAAATTTTTTCGCTGCAAAACGCAGCTTGAGAAAGGCAATGCCCTTTTCGATCTGATCGCTGACGGAATAACGCGGCCGCGCGTTTTCCGGCGTGAAGCTGACGATGTTGCAATAGGTGCAGCCGCCGCGCGCCACCGTGCCGTCGCGATTGGGGCAAGTGAAACCCGCGTGCACGCTCACCTTGTGAACGCGCGTGCCGAACTTTTCCTGCAAGTAACGGCCGTAGGCATTGTAGATGAAATTAGCCATCAGCACCAAAAGCAATTCTACGCGAACGCGCGTGCGAGCTCTTCCGCAAAAGCGGAACAGGCATTCGCGCCTTCGCCGGTGAGAATGTTATCGTCGCGTTCCACTTTTTTTCCGGTGTATTGCGCGCCGTAGTTGATCAGTTTTTCAAACACGGAGATGTGGCCGGTCACTTTCTTGTCCTTTAAAACGCCGGCAACGCCTAAAGTCACCGGCGCGCGGTCGATCGCGGCGATAATTTTTCCTGCGCGATTATAAGTGCGAATGATCTCGTGAGCTTTCACGTCGTGCCAAAACTGACTCGCACCGTGTCCGCCGATCATAACCACGCCGGCATAGTTTTCTGGATCGGCCTCGGTGATCAACAAATCCGGATCGACTTTTATCCCTTCCGTTCCCAGCGCTCCGTGTTTGACGGTAGAGGCGATGACAACTTTCAAGCCGCGTTTTTCCAGCGCTTCGCGC
>JABWAN010000209.1 GCA_013361015.1 Candidatus Zhuqueibacterota bacterium
AAGTGGTGCATAGTTTTTTGAAAGCGAGCAAAGGACTTGCGAATCGTTGCGCGGATCGTTATCCTTGCTTACGACCAACTTCACAGGAGACTGAAATGGCGACGAAGACGAAGAAAAAAACTTCGATCAAAAACAAACGCAAGCCGGAGGCGGTATTCACGGCGGTGTTCGAGGACGGCGTGCTGCGACCGTTGAAGAAGGTACGATTGCCCAAACACACGGAACTAATCGTTATCATTCACAAGCAAGAACGGTCATGGGCCGACGAAGTCCACGGGCTATGTAAGCCGAAGAACCTTACACAAAAAGAAATGGACGAGATCATAGAATCGGAGGACTGGTTCTGATGCCTCGCCTGTCGAAACTCAACGCAGCCAACGTGTTTATCGACTCCAATATTTGGCTTTATGCCTTTACGGCTCATCCGCTGTGGGGAGACGCTTGCCATGATCTCCTCAAAAAATCGAAACGGGGCAGATCGAAGGTTTTACCTCTCCGCTGGTGATCGCCGAAACCACTCACAAGCTCATGCTCTTTGAAGTTCGCGACCGATTCAAAATCCCCCTGCCCAGCGCCGTGATTTACCTCAAAAAGAATTATGCCGTCATTCCAACTTTAAGGCAATTTCAAAAGGCGTTGGATCGGATATACGCTCGTTCTAACGTGACCATGCTTGAAATCAGTAATACGGTATTCGCATTGGGCTGCAGTCTCATCAACAAGTATAAGCTGCTCTCGTTTGACGCCCTGCATGCCGCAACGTGTCTCGCTTACAATGTTCGTCACTTTGCAACGAACGACAAGGACTTCAAACGAGTGAAAGAGTTGACGATTTGGTCGCCACAGTGAGTTCATGCTTTCCTCATGAATCGAACCCCGCCCACCTCTTTCGTAAATCCCCACTGCTCGTAAAACGGCTCCAACTCCGGCAAACAATATAACTCGAAGTGCCGCACGCTTTTTAGTTCCGGGTGATTAAGCACTGCGTTCATCAGCGCGCGGCCGAGTTTGTGCTCGCGATGCTCCGGCGCGACGATGACGTCGAAGATCAATGCTTTGTAAACGCGATCGCTGAGCACGCGCGTGAACGCCACGAGTTGCCGCGATGCTTTCTCATAAAACGCAAAGATGAAATCCGTGTGCGCCAACATGCGGCGCACGTCTTCGAGCTTGCGGTCTTTGGTCCACCACTCGTTGCGATAGAGCTGCATGAGCTGAAAGATTTGCTCTTCGCTTATTCGATCAATGAATTCGTATTCAAACAGCATATGGCGATACTCCGAGTTGGGGCGTTACCTCAACTTCGCTTCGTGCGGCGCGTAAAGGCAAAAGCTCATGTTGCGTGATAAAGCGCTGCAACGGCGAAATGACATCGAGCACGCGCAGCTCGCGCAGGCAGCGCAGCTGATTCGTGCAGTTCACGGTCTTGGCATTGTCAACGCTCATGCACGGGCTGCATGAAAGCCCGAGATAAAAAATCAATTGCCGCTCGCACAATGGCCCG
Organism: Candidatus Zhuqueibacterota bacterium; assembly: GCA_013361015.1. Classification (GTDB taxonomy): domain Bacteria; phylum Zhuqueibacterota; class Zhuqueibacteria; order Zhuqueibacterales; family Zhuqueibacteraceae; genus JABWAN01. The sequence goes on from JABWAN010000209.1 coordinate 1,505, forward strand.
AAACGTTTGGGCGTTTCGGGGCCGTAGAAACCGACGACCGGCTTTTGCAATGCCGCAGCGAGATGCAACGGCCCGCTGTCATTCGAAATGAACAACGCGGCGTTGTGAATCAAACCGGCAAGCGCGCGCAAGCTCAACGTACCGGCGAGATTGAGCACGCGCTTGGAATCGTCAAGCGCAGCAGCAATCTGTTGCGTGTGGTTTCTTTCCGCGGTGTTGCCGATGAGCATCAGTCTGATTTCGTATCTGTGCAGCAGCCAGCGCGCGAGAGACACGAAGTTTTCCCTCGGCCATCTGCGTTCCAATGCAAGCGGGCTGGCGTTGACGTTCATCACGATATAAGATCCGGCAATACGCTCATGCGTGTGCGCAGCGAGCTGCAAGCGCGGCATGGTTTTATTCGAATGTCGCAAGGCGTTGCAGCTCGAATCGAGTGTTATCAAACGCAAAAAGTTTTTTGCGGCATGCTCATCATCATGAAAAGGAACGGCGCTATCCAATAACTCACGTTTGTGTCCGTGCTCCCGTGAAAATCCCACCAGCTTTTGCGGCGCCGCGAGCCGCGCGAGCAGTGCGGAGAAATTGGCAAAGAACTCGGCATCAAAAATCAAATCGTAGCGTTGTTGCCGCAGATGCAAAATAGATTTCACCGTGTTCAGAATGAAACGCAGGGGGTGATGAAAATCCAAAACGTGAACACGCTGCACATGCGGCAATAGCGCAAACACTTCGCGATTCTGCGTGAGCGTGAGAAAGTCGAGGCGCGCGCTCGGAAAGCGCTCACGCAAACGGCGCAACGTCGGTTCGAGCAGGATGATGCTGCCCAATCCCCAAAATTTGATGACGAGTATGCGCGCAGGCGCTGCTTGCTCATTTGCACCGCGCCGGCCGAGTCGCAAGCTGCGCACAAGGGCAATGAGCATGCGCCCGAGATATTCGTCCAGCCACTTGGCGATTTTGATGCGCAATGAAACTGAAATCATGCTACTCACCCTGATTGGGAATGGCGATGCTGAACATCGTGCTGCACTCCAATCCTCTGCCGCGATCCGAAGTGAATAAGATGCGGTGATGCGCTTCATCCCACATTGGTGCAGTATCGATGGCATGATCGCGTGTCAAACGAGTGAGCCGGCGATTCATCACATTCATCATCCACAAATCGCGATTGCCGTTCACATTCCACGAGAAGACGAAGCGCTCCGTGTCGGGCGACCACGTTGGGCGTTCAATAAGCGCTTCACTCTCCAAAAGAATTTGCTGCGCGCCGGTTTGAAGATCAATGCTTCCCATCAAAAAACGCGGCGCGGCTTTTCTTTCTCCACAAAAAAGCAAACGCTCGTCGCGCGGCGAAAAAGCGAGATCGTAAACCGTGCTCTCGGTTTTCAGCCATTGCAGCGCGGTTGTGCTCGCGGTTTGCGTATGAGCAATGCCGATGCGGCCTGCGCGCAGAAAGGCGAAGCGCGCGTTGTCATGATGCCAGCGCGGCTTTTCTCCTTCCAACAGAAAAAGCGGTTGTTGATTTTGCCCACGACTCAGCCAAACCTCCGCGCGACCGTTGTTAAGGCTCTCCATTAAAACACTTTGATCATCGCTCGCCAAATCCGGCTCATAAAATTTTGGCGTCGTGTGCGGCGTCCATTGGCCCTCGACTTTGCCATTGCGCGTCATGGCAAAGATCGCATAGTCTTCATCGAGCAATTCGCCGTAACTGAACACGAGGCGTTCGCCGCCGAGATTCGGCGTTTTGACAAGCAAGCCGAGATGACGGTCAAATTCTTTTTCATGAAGCGGAAGCCATTGCGCCTCGTCGCGCTCCCGGGCATGCAGGCGTTGAAAGTTGAGGGCGATCATTATGGCCGCTAGCGCAAGCGCGGGCAGCAAGCATCGCTTCCACTCCATGCGAGTCCAATTGGCCGCGGCCGCGAAGAACACACAGGTCACTGCGAAGAAGAACACGAGCAGCCAGAGCCGCATGTAGCCAATCGGCGTGAGCCAGCCCGTCGCGTACTTTTTCAGCAAGAGATAATGCGGCAGATTGATTGCGAGGAACAATCCCGCGAGCAACAACGCGCGCAGATTTTCGTTTCTCTCCCAAAGAATTTTAGCAAAGCATGTCGTTGAAAGGCTGAGCAGCAAAAAATGATACGTCGCGCTGCCGGGCGAGATGAGCAAGATTGCGAGCGGAAGCATGCCGATTTCGAAGAGCCGCTGTTGTGTTGCGCTCTCAAACTTCGTTGCGCGATAAATCCACACGAAAGCGGCGAGCCAGAGCCACGGAATGAAATTCTTCAGAATGATGAAGAGCAACTCCGAAGACAGCGCTGGCTGCGGATTGAGCGAGGCCTCATACACGAACAAGCGCCGGAGCATGCTATTCCACGATTGAAACTGAATCGCGAACGGGTCTTGAATCTCGCCTTGCAAATGGCGCGGCAAAACTTCATTGAAGAAGACCAGAAAGATTTCGAAGCCTGCTAGCGCGACTGCAATCAACGCCACGACGAGGCTCGTGCAAATTCCCGCGAGCACCACGCGCCACTCTTTTTTCCACGCAAAGTAAATGAGGAAGAACGCGCCGACGTATTTCATCGGAAGCATGAGACCGAGCAAAACGCCCGCTGCAATCGCATGCCCGCGTTGCTGCAAATAAATTCCCGCCGCGATCGTGGCGAGCAGGAGCAAATACATTTGCCCAAAGAGAAAGTTGTTGATCAACCCAAAGCCGGTGCCGAGAAAGATAATCGCAACCGGAAGCCAGTGCATCGCCGTGATGCGCGCGAAGAGCGCGATGCAAATTATCGCGCACGCGAGATTGAGCACGATCCAAACGCGCTTCGCGGTCAACGGTTCGAAGCGCACGAGCGGCAACATCACGAGCGCGGTCGGCGGCGGGTGGGGAATGAAGCCGCCGAGTTGTTGCGCCATGCCGTAGCGATCGATCTGCTTTTGAAACCACACAAAGTCGCGATAGGCATTTTGCAGCGGTTTGCCTTCTGCGAGCAAACGCGCGGCAGTGTAGTAGTTCGCGAAATCACCGCGCGTGTTTTGCAAAGAAGGCCATACGCCTTTCCAGAGAATGATCGCGGCGAACGCGAGGAAGATGAGCCCCGCGGCAACGTAACGCAAGCTTCCAGCTTGCAATAGGTCTGGTTGCAGGCTGGAGGCCTGCGCTACATTAAAATCTCTCATACAACTGCAAACTCCTCTTCATCCTCTGCAAACCCCAATACGCATAAATCTCCAGCGGATAATCGAAACGATGCTGCTTGAGGCGCAGTTGCGCGCTCGGCTTGAGCATGCTCAACAACACGCGATGCTTCCACGAATGCTGCTGCTCGCCGACTTTCACTTGATGATATCCAAAGCGCAAGTATTGCCGAATCGCTTGCAAACGTTCGTGCTTCTTGCCATTCAACCACGGCAGCACTTGCAAGCGCGGATAAAACTCCGCCCATTCCTCAAACGTTTTCGGCGGCGCGAGGCCTTTGTCAATCGCCTCTTGCCACGCGGGCGAGCCGGGATACGGCGTGAAGATATTCGTGTAGCAATCCGCGCGATCGTAGCGCTCATAAATTTGCCGAATCAAATCAACCGACTTGAGCAAGTCTTCTTCCTGCTCTGCAGGCAAACCGAAGATGAAGCCGAAGCTCGCGCGAATACCCGCTTCTTTGCAGCGCTCGACCGCAGCGAGCACCGCCTCTGTGTCGGATTTTTTTTCAATGGCGTGCAGCACTTCATCGGAACCGGATTCTGCGCCGAAGTGAATGCGCACCAGGCCCGAGCGGCGAAATATCTTCGCTTGCTCGTTCGTCATGCGCTCCCACGAATCCGCGCGATCTTGAATGTACCATTCGAATTTCAATCCGCTGCGAATGAAGCCCTCCGCCATCTCAATCGAACGCGGACGAAACGCAAAAAAGATGTCATCGATGATGCCCACAAGCTGAATGCGATACTTGCGCACGAGATACGTGACTTCATCAACCACTTGCTCAACGGGCAGCTCATCGAGATTGCGGCCATACACCGCAGCGTTCGAGCAATACGAGCAATTATACGGACAACCGTGGCTCGTCGTGTACATCAACCAACGCAAACTCGTGTCGCGAAAATAACGCTCGTAATCAATCAACTCATAACCCGGCATGCGGCTCGGCAACTGCGCCACGGGCGTGTGCGCTCGCGCAGGATTCCACGTGATCGCGCCGCGTTCTTTCGTGAGCGTGCCGGTCGTGCCGGTGAGCAACGAGCCGCATGCAAGGCGATTGACCATTTCGAGCAACGCCAGCTCGCCTTGCTTGAGCACAATTGCATCGACGTATTCACACTCCAAAGTTTGTTGCGGCAAAATCGACGGATGCCAGCCGCCGAGAATGATCGGCATGTGCGGAAATTTTTCTTTCACGCTGCGACTCACCGCAATCGTGCCTTTGATCATCGGCCCGGTGACGAGCGAAATGCCCAAACACAACGCGCCCTCCACTTCACGCAACACGCGCGCGTGATAATCCGGCTCCAGCGCGGAGTCGATGATTACGACTTCATACCCCGCGCTCACCAGCGGCCCCGCGACTGCAATCAACGCGAGCGGCGGGCAAGCTTCGTTGCTGGTGTATGAAGGAAAGAAGAGGACGACTTTTTTGTTGAGCATCATTTTGATCACAGACTTTTTTTTGTTGCGTCGCTGCTCCATCGAGGTGTCATCTTTGCTTGTTTACCTGACTTTTATCTTTTTAAGCGAGCTGACTTCAAAGCGATGGCATCGCGCCGCCTAGCTGATATTTTCAAACAACCCGCGTTGCAAAACTTCTATACGAAGCATGTCGCGCCCGTCCCTCTCACTGTCATTCTGTAAGAACCTTCCCTCGTGCTCGCGACGCCTCTCAAAACAGATGTCTCTCAAGCGCTAGGGAAGTTTCTTCCAGAATGACAACTCGGAGCGCTAAATAGGTTGCATTTCTCGCATCCCTATTAAAATGTCATTCAGAAGGAATCTTTTTACGAACTGGGCACAGTGCCGAGTGCTTAAAAAGATTCCTCCTGAATGACAGTGTGCAAGAGCGCTACGACACCTGCAAACTCGGCCGCAATGTTTCCACCAGCCACTTCTCGAACGGAAACGCATACACATCATTCATGCAGCGCCAATTCGCGAGGCGTTGCAACGGTTTGCGCCAAAAGCCTCTTTGCGCATCCCAAGCGTGCTTCGAATAAAATTTGAACCGCTGCACGAGCAGCCACTTCTCGCGATTGACCCACGGGCCATACGCGCCCACGAAATCGAAATCCGCCCACTCGTCGAGCGTGGCCGGCATGGGATAGCCTTTATCGCGCACCATATCCGCGATGGGCGAGCCGGGATAAGGTTGATAAAAGAAAATCTGCGTTTTGAATTTCGGACTCATCGCGCGCAGCTTCTTGGCGATGCGCAGGGTGGCGAGCATGCTTTCTTCGGTTTCATCGGGAAAGCCGACAATCATCGGGAAATCCACGGCAATGTCGTGGCGTTTGCACTTTTCTGCGGCGATGAAAATTTGTTCGAGCGTGATGTCTTTCTTCATCCAATCGAGCATCGCTTGCGAGCCGGATTCCACGCCGATGAGCACGCGGCGCAAACCGGAGCGGCGGCACAATGCGAAATCTTCTTCCGACATGCGCGTGCCTTGATCCGCGCGCATCGTCGCCGTCCACGAGAACTTCAAACCGCGCTGCAAGAATTGCTCGGCAACCTCGACCACGCGATCGCGATACGTGAAGTAAGTTTCATCTTGCAGATGCAGATCGTCGAACGCGTATTTGCGCGCGAGCGCTTGCAGCTCTTCGCCCATGCGCTCCGGCGTAAGCGCGCTCCACTTGCGTTTGAACACGAACGGATCCGCGCAAAACGTGCAGCGAAAGAAGCAACCGGTGGAGGAGATGAAATCGAGCTGGCGTTGTTTCTTGATCGCATAATACTTTTGCACGGGAATCAAATCGTAATTCACCGGGCCGAAAGCATTCATGTCTTGCATCGGGCGCGGTGCGTTTTGCACGACGGCGCCGTCGTGGCGAAACGCGCAGCCCGCAACGCTTTCCAAACTCTTTTGCTCAGAGAGGCGTTCGACAATTTCGCGAAAAGTTTCTTCGCCTTGCGCTTGCACGGTGACGTCAATGCTCGGCTCCTCCAAGCATTCTTTGGGAAAAAGCGAAGGATGCCAGCCGCCCCAAATGATCGGCAAGTCGGGCCGCAGCGCTTTGAGCGCGCGCGAAATTTTGAGCGCATCGTGAATGGGCCTGCCCGTGAGCACGGACACGCCGAGACACAACGCGCCGTCGAGATGCGATTCCAAAACGCGCAACG
>JABWAN010000210.1 GCA_013361015.1 Candidatus Zhuqueibacterota bacterium
TCCTCTCGCTGCTGGCGCTGGCTTTTGGTGACTCGCCGAACACCGGCCGGCGGCGCGCAATCCTCGTCGGTCTGGGTGTCTTCGGTGCCGCACTTTTGTACGGCGACGGGATGCTGACGCCGTGCGTCACGGTCCTTGGTGCAATCGAAGGTCTCGAAGTCGCGACACCGCTTTTTTCGCCGTACGTCGTTCCGCTCAGCATTGTCATTCTGGTCGCCTTGTTCTCGGTGCAACGGGTTGGCACCGGCGGCATGGGGAAGGCCTTCGGGCCCGTCACGCTGATTTGGTTTCTGGTCCTGGCCTTGTTGGGCGTGCGCGGAATCCTGATGGCTCCCGAAGTCCTCCAAGCACTTAGTCCGCACCACGGCATCCGATTTCTCTTCTCGCATGGCGGGACGGCATTCGTCGTTCTGGGGGCGGTGTTTCTTTCGGTGACCGGCGCGGAAGCGCTCTATGCCGATCTCGGACACTTTGGCGCCAAGCCGATTCGCCGCGCGTGGTTTGCCGTCGTCTTTCCCGCCCTCATGCTGAACTACCTTGGCCAGGGCGCGTTATTGCTGCGCGATCCGTCCACGGTCGTGAATCCATTCTACAAGCTCGCGCCCCAGTGGGCGCTGTATCCTCTCGTCGGCCTCGCGACCATGGCGGCTGTGATCGCGTCGCAAGCGCTAATTTCTGGCGCGTTCTCAATCTCCATGCAGGCGATCCAGCTCGGCTACTTGCCGCGCATGGAAATTCGTCATACGTCGGAACACGAGCGCGGCCAGATCTACCTGCCGTTGGTGAACTGGATCCTCATGCTTTCCTGCGTGGCGCTGGTGCTGGGCTTCCAAAGCTCCAGCCGGCTTGCGGCGGCGTACGGCATCGCGGTGACATTGACGATGGTCATCACTACCATCCTGTTCTTCTTTGCGGCCCGGAAACTCTGGCGGTGGACGCCGCTGCAAGCCGGGCTCCTCTGCGGCGGATTCCTCTTGATGGAAGGCGCGTTCTTCGGCGCGAACGCGCTCAAGATTCTTCACGGCGGCTGGTTCCCGCTCGTCATTGGCGCGCTCATTTTCATCCTCATGACCACTTGGAAGACCGGCCGACGTCTGCTCGGTCAACGGCTCGCGGCCAGCGTTCTGCCGCTCGATATCTTCATCCAAAGTATCGCGCAGGATCCGCCGCATCGCGTGAAAGGGACGGCGGTCTTCATGAGTGGTAACCCCAGTGGCACCCCGCTCGCGCTCCTGCACAACCTCAAACACAACCGCGTGCTGCATCAGCGCGCCGTGTTGCTCACGGTCAACGTCATCGAAGCTCCCCACGTGAATGCAGACGAGCGGGTGAAGGTCGAGGAACTGGGGCACGGGCTGTTCCGCGTTATGTGCAAGTGCGGCTTCATGGAGCGCGTCACGATTGCGGAACTACTGGCTGCCTGCGTCCCGCTCGGACTCGAACTGCGTGAATCGGACACCACCTTCTTTCTTTCGCGTGAAACGATTATTCCCTCAAAGCGGCCGGGGATGGCGCTGTGGCGGGAACGAGTCTTTGCGTTCCTCTCGCGAAACGCGCAGCCGGCGACGGCCTTCTTCAACCTTCCGGCCAACCGCGTCGTGGAACTCGGAATGCAGGTTGAATTCTAGTTGGAACGATGGAAGTGAAACCTCACGCAATGGGCGCGAAGACCGCAACGGAACGGGCTGCCGGAAAGTTTCTCGGGTCCAAGTCGTTCCTTTGCGCACTCAGCGTCCTTTGCGTGAGCGAATTCAGGATCTCGACGGCTAGCGATTCCGCACAAACATCTTTCCGGGCAGCTGCTTGATCAGCCGTTTCATTTCGAGGCTGAGCAGCGCCACGGACGCAGCAGAACTCGGCAGGCCGCTGAAGCGAATGACTTCGTCGATGCCGATCTCGCCGTCCGACTTCAACGTGTCGTAAACCGCCTGTTCATTCGCGGAGAGTGTCAGCGCGGGCAGCACTCCCGTTTCGTTCGGCGCGGCGGGACGATTTGGTTTCGGGAAAAGATACTCGAACTCGCTCAGGATGTCCTCGGCGCCTTCGCACAGTTTCGCGCCGGCCTTGATCAATTCGTGGCAACCCTTGCTGCGCGGCGAATCGATCCGGCCCGGCACCGCGAAGATTTGCCGCCCGTATTCCGTCGCGAAATTCGCCGTGATCAGCGCGCCGCTGCTGAGGTTCGCCTCCACCACGACCGTGCCGAGCGTCATGCCGGCGACGATGCGATTGCGAATCGGGAAGGTCTGCTTGTCCGCCTGACGATTGAAGGGGAACTGGCTGACGATCGCTCCGCTCGTCGTGATGCGATCAAACAGTTCCGCGTTCTCCGGCGGGAAGACGATATTGATGCCCGTGCCGAGGACCGCGATGGTGCGGCCCTTCGCGTTGAGCGCGCCCTGATGCGCCGCTGTATCAATGCCACGCGCGCCGCCGCTCACCGTAGTCACGCCCACGTAGCCGAGCTGGTAGCCAAACTTGCGCGCGACTTCGAGGCCGTAATGCGTTGTCTGGCGTGAGCCGACGATGGCGATGCTGTTGCGGTCCTTCGCGTCGAGCGTGCCTTTCACATAGAGCACGATAGGCGGATCGTAAATCTCCCGGAGCGACGGTGGGTAATTCTCGTCGTCTTGAATCAAGACGTGGCAGCCGAACTCCGTGATGCGTTTCAGCTCGCCGCTGAGGTCGACGGTCTTCTCCCAGTTGACGATTGAATCCGCCGTGTCGGGCCCGATGCCGTGAACGGCGAGCAACTGTTGTCTGGAGGCGCGGAGAATGGCCGGTGCCTCGCCGAAATGTTCGAGCAACTGGCGCACGCGCACGGGGCCGACCCGCTCGATCATGTTCAGGGCGATGAACGCTTCCCTGGAATCCATGCGCGGTGAAATAGCGTGTTTGCCAGCTTGGATCAAGCCCACGCTTGAAGCTCAGTCTGGGAGTGGGACTTCAGCATCAGTGGTTACTGTCAAAAAGACTATTCCCGGCCCACCCTTGACGCGACCACTCCGACCTCACACGATTTGCGCGAATGAAATCTGGCCTGACGGTGAAAAAAGTGGCCCTGCTGTTTGCGGCAGTGCTGGCAGTGTATCTGGCGCTCTTTTTCTGGATCGAAAAATCGCGCCTGACCAAGGGCCCGTGGCAGGTCGAATTTCAAGCGGCGGCCGGCGGTGACGCGACATTGGTGGTGGCCCAGCCTTACTTGAGCATCACCAACGCCCGCGTGATCGTGCACGGCGAGAACGTGACCAATACTTCGGCGCAGGTGACCTTCGATCGCGTGAAGCAGCCGGTGCCGTTCGGCAGCGTGATTTTCGAGGACCTGACCTTCCTGCCCGGCGTGGTGACGTTCAATTTGCTCGGGCACGAAGTCGAGCTGATGCCCCGCGCGCTCGTCGTGAACAAAAAGCTGGTGCCGTGGCAGCCCGGAATGACCGTCGAGCTCTGGCCCACGAACAAGCCCGCCGAGCCGCCGCACGCGCCGAAGATTCGGCGGAGCTAAGTGCTCACTTGTAGATCAGATACTTCGCCCGCCGTTTCTTGAACTGTTCCAGTTCACCCTTCCACTGCGACTTGATGAAGTTCAGTGAACCACCCGCGACAATGGCTTCATGCGTCGTGGGCTCGCGCAACAGCACCTTCGTCTTGTCGAGCGCGTAGTCCTTCGGATACAGCCGCTGCGTCGTGAGCGCGATGACGACGCCGACGTCCACCGCCTGCAACTTTTCCCGGTCCGTGATCACCATCGCCGCGCCGCCGCACTCGCGGTCCTTGAATGTGCTGTAGGTGGGCGTGAACCGAATCGGCACGAAACGCACGCCGGGCAGCTTCGCCTTGTTTAACTCCGCGGTGAACACAAGGTCATCGATGTACGGCGCGCCGACGATCTCGAACGGCGTGTCGGTGCCGCGGCCGACGGAGAGCGCGGATTCGTGCAAGCCCACGCCCGGATACAACGTCGCGGCGTTCAGGCTGCGCATGTTCGGCGAGGGATGCCGCCACGGCTGGCCGGTTTCATCGAACCACATGTCGCGCTTCCAACCTTCGACGGGAATCACCGTGAGCTGCGCGTTCACCTTGCGCTCGGCGTTAATCATCCGCGCCAGTTCGCCCACGGTCATGCCGTGACGCAGCGGAATGTCGTGCCACGCCACGAAGTGCGGGTCACCCTGGTAAACCGGGCCTTCCACCGCGACGCCGTTGATCGGGTTCACGCGATCGAGGACGTAGAACGGAATGCTGGCGCGCGCGGCCGCTTCCATGCACAGGCCCATCGTGGCGACGTAGGTGTAGAACCGGCAGCCGATGTCCTGAATGTCGAACACGAGCGCATCGAGGTTCGCCAGCGCGGCGGGCTGCGGCGAGCGGAGCTGGTTGTGAATTGCGCGAGTCATTTTCGATCCACAAGTATTGATAGATGTTTTCATGATTGGTGGTGTTGAGCCATTCGAGATAAAACTGCGCGTGTGCGCCGAGCATGACGAAATCGAGCGTGCCGCGCAGGTCCAGGCGCAAATAATCTTTGAAGCGATGGCTATTGCGCGGCGCATATTCGAAGCGCAGTCCGCTGGGCCAGCGATAGTGCTTGAGGTCGCGCCAAACGGCAAGCACCGGCGTATGCGGCTGTCCACTCGCATAGCGGAAGAAACTGCTGAGCTGCAAATGTGCGCCGAGGCGTCGCGAGAGATCTAGCGCCACGTCGTGCGGCCGATCGGTAATCGCTGCAATCCACTGCCTATCATCCAGGTCGCGCATGTGGCTGCGTGCGTAAGCATAACGCAGATCGATATTCCAAGCCGGGCGATGCTTTGCCACTGACAATTCAAGGCCGTATTGGCGGGCACGCGTGATGCGCGGGCGATTTGCCTGCAATTCGCGCAGAAACGTGGCGCCCGTGCTGCTGGCGCGAAATTCGAGAATCGTGCCCTCACTCTCATCAATAGGAACGATGAACGGATTCATGTCGCGCCAATATGCGCCGGCTGCCAACTGCCAATTCGCGCCGAGCGCAAAAGAGAAATCCGCGCTGACCAATGTGGCGCGTTCGCGCGGCAACGTGCGCCAGTTGCGCACGTCCATCGGCCATTCGCGGCGAAACAAGCTTTGCCAATCCAGCGATTGATAGTAGAGACCATAGTGCCAGCGATAGTGCACGTGCCGAATTTTCCCCGTGATCGTGAGGCGCGGTTCGGCGTTCAAATTTTCATTGAGCGTCTGCCCCGCGATGCGCACGCCGGGCCGCAGCACCAAGGCTTCACGCAATGTGAGGCGCGGTTCGAAAAACATTCCGAAAATCCTGCGCCAGCGTTTGCCGGCAAAATTTTCCGGCAAGACCAACGGCGAGTCGGCATTGATGGCATCGAGGCGCAAATCCGCCCATTGCCGCTGCCAGGCCAGATCAAATCCGAAAAGCCATTGCCACTTGGAATCAAGGCCGCGCGTGAGCTCACTGCGCCACTGCCAGGCACGATCATCGAAATGATAGTCCGCGAGCAGGAATTGTTCATCGCGCAGATAGCGCAAGCGCGAGGGGCCGCGGAAATAGCTCACGTAGTTTTCCCACAGCGTTTGTTCATTCAGCAATGAGCGTTGTGCGAGCCCGGCAAACGTGGTTTCAGCTTGCTCATTGACGCGATCATTGGAGATTTTTGTGAAGCCCAGCTCCGTCCATTCTTTGCTGCCGATCGCGAGCAATTCGAGATGATGGCGCGGGTTGAATTGATGCGTAGCTTTGAGCTGCAGGTCTTGCCAGCGCGGAAACGCAAAATCTTTGAGTGCAATGAGATTCTCAAACGCGTCGTGATAATTGCGGCGCAGTGCGAGCCTCAAGCTCGCGCGCTTTTGCGCCAAAGGCAAAGCAAAGTGCAGGCTCGCATCGAAAAGATTCACGCGCAACTCGCGTTCGGTGGCTTCGGTCGATTTGGTTTCGAATACGATCAAACCGGCGAGACGATCACCAAAGCGCGGCGAGAATCCACTCTTCCACAATTGTGCGCGCCGCAACAGCCCGAGATTGACGAGCGACATGCCGCCGCCCAATGCAAATTGCAAACGATAAGGATTCGGCAATGTGAAGCCGTCGATTACTACCAGATTTTGATCGGGCGAAGCGCCCCGCACGGAAATTTGGCTGTCCCAATCGTTGCGCAGAGTAACACCCGGAAGCTGCTGCAAATTGCGCAACGGATCTTCGAACGCACCAGGCTGGCGCATCGTGGCTTCGGCGGAGCGGCTGGTCTGCACCGGTTCATAGATGCGCGCGAAACGATCTTCCACGACGACTTCTTCGAATAGAAATGGATTTGCGGTGAGTTGTATGGCGACGTGCAAAGTTTCTGCGGGCGCGGGGGCGCGTATTTGCAATTCCAGCGGGAAGTAACTTTCGCGTTCCGCATGCAAGGTTACATGTGTATGCGCGGGCAGCGTAAATTGAAAACGGCCGGCGCTGTCGCTTACGACCGATGATTTGATTCCATGCAGACGCACGAGCGCCTGCTCCAGCGGCGCGCCGCTCGCGCGATCACACACATAGCCGGAAAGAAACGCAGCCGGCGTTTGCGCGAACGTTTGGGCGGCGAATATGAAGCACGAGCAAATAATGAGTCGGTGCATGGAAGAAACACACTCAAAAGGCTGCTGGAGAATATAGTCATTCAATCAAGAGGATATCGCAACATACACAAGGCTGACGAGCCGCAACCAAAAAAAGATCTCCCACAAAAAATGAAAAGCATTTTCGTGGGGAAAAGTCTTTGCTTTTTTAGCAACGATTGCACTTTTAGTGGAATCTGGCATGCGCAGATTCACTTCAACACAGATTCTGAGCTACGGCAATTTGCTTTGCAATTGCAACGTGCGCAGCGTATTTCCCACCAGAATGGAGACGCGTTCGCTATTCGGGTAGGCGCAAAATGCCGTCTCGTTGTATCGAAAAATTGGCAGCAAGCGGCGTTCGTCGAGCGCGACATAGTAATAATCGTATTCGTAATCATAAAAGGGATCGTCCGTTTCGCGACGAGCCTTCCAAATGCCGGCCAAGTGCTGCGGCGTCTGCAGCCACTCGAACCCGAAAGCTGCGTTGCCGGGCAGCAACACGCTATCGAGCACGGCTTTGGAAATAAGATCGAGCACGCGCAAGCGCCGGGCGCCGGCGGAGGAGTGCTCATCATAGAACCAATCGATCACCGCCGCGAATCTTCCTTCCGGATGCACACGCAACGCCTCCACATTCGTTTTTGAGCGCCATACAACTTCGACACCGGAAGAAAACAAATCGGTTTTAATAAAGTCGGGCGAGTTCCCGTCAAATACCCCGAGAATGTGTTGATCCTCGGGCCACAGAGCCACGTCGATGTAACCAAAATTTTGCGGAAAACTTTGCCAATCGTTCTGGACGCCCAACTGAACAACAGACTTGCCCGAGGGCAAGCGCACGTGCAGAAAGATTTTTTGCCCGTCGCTAGTCCATGCCATTGACGTGATCGTGCTTGTGTCGGTGGCTTCCCACCAAGGCTCAAATGAATAATCGCGGCGATCAAACACACTCACACGCTCCGGCGAAGCAGTGAGAAAGAGCAGCGTGTCCGCAAACGCGGAAAGCAAAGCCCCGCCGCGAAAAAGCGTCGATCTGGCAAAAGGCAAATCCTGCGCGAGCACGACGGAGAAGTGTTGTTGCAGGTGATATGCGCGCAGTTCGACGCGGCCCGATTCTTCAAACATAACAAGCCAAGGTTCCTCGTTCAGCCAAACCAAATCAGAAGCGGGCGGATGGACGGCAAGCACGCTGTCAATCAGGCCGCGCTGCACGTCATAGATCATGACCTCGTATTTATTGTT
>JABWAN010000211.1 GCA_013361015.1 Candidatus Zhuqueibacterota bacterium
AAGAGAAAGCGCGGCGGCAAGCTCGTGGTAACGAATCATGATTTGCGCGCGGCTGGTCTCGGCCACCTCATTGCCGAATCTGCAAATGGCAAACCTCAACGATGAGCTTGCAGCCGATTACGTGCAATATTTCCCCAGCGCCTCCTGCACTGCCTGCGGATCATAAAACTCCTTCACCAGCTCTTCGGCGGTGTAGGAGTTGAATGTGCCTTGCTCGGTGTAGCACAGTCTCTTAACCTTTGTAGGGATTCACCGGCTTCTACCCATCACATCAGCTACAGATCAACATGCTCTAACATCCTCAAGCTTTTCTTGTTCCCTCATAATAATCTGGTCGATCTCCAATCTGCCACGCATTGGTTTCAACTCTTCAATAATAGATATCCGTAACGCATCAAAAATGGAAAGTTCTTTATCATTGGGCACTTTATTACTGGAATCAAAGATTTTTGCACAAATAGTCGTTTGTCGATTTCTAGGAATTCGATCCCAAACACGGGGCTTTATAAACCAATGATTAGCGCCGGTTGTCATAAAGCGTTCGATCATATTCAAACCGTATAAAACGGGCGAAGGGCTTCTTCTAATATTCTCGAAGTAGATTCTAAAAGCTGCTTCATCCTGTTTAGCTACTGTTACCCACAGATTTGTTCCAGATGGGTTAGGCTGGATATTCAAAACTGCTTTGGTCCTCATAGAAAATTGGGGAGATTCAATCTTGAATATCAAGCTACCCGAAAGACAAACAGGCACCATTATTGGAAGTTCAAGTCTAAAGTGGGCAAAAGCATTGTTGTTGATTCCACGTGAATCATCAAAAGGTTTGTAAAACTCATCGTAGAAAGTTCTGTAATCATGATTTAACGAAATCAGCCTATTTCTGAATTGAGTAATTTGGGAATTAAGAATATCGACTGAAAGCGAACTTCCATCTAGGTTGTTTTCGAGCCAAAAGCTTTCACCAACCATTCCTTTCATTCGCTGAATGACTTCCCGTTTGAACATTTCAGGCTGGCTTTCAAGGACAGCTTCAGTGCGAAATTTATCGTGCTGTATTCTTCTTAATTCCCTACATACTGTCCGGAATGTTTGCAATTCGAAATCATCTTCAGAACTCAGCTTTTTCTTGTTCTCAAAATTTTTGAATACGGTTTCGTCATGTTCAGAGCAAAAACCAGGAAAAGTAGACGCTTTGCCAATACGAATTTTTCTGAGAACGATTGTTCCGTGAAAAATATCATAAATCGGCCTCAATAGCTCATCATGCTCGGCGATTAATTTGAGAGGGCCATTTTTTTGAATCGAATGTGAAAAGGGAATGCTTGGCTTACCACAGCCTGGGTGCAAACAAGTTTGAGGGGTAGCCCAATTTTTTTCTCGTTTTTTGATAAAGGAAGCTGCTGCCTCACTTGCGATGTTTGCGCTCAAAAAGCTGTCGGGGTCACTCTGCCATCGCTCAATAATTTTTTCCAAGGCTTTCTCTACAACCTCGGCTAGTTCATTTTGGGGAAGCATGTCAAAGTTCTGAGGATTTAGTTTTTCGGATTCTGAAATTTGAAGCGGGTATCTCCGCTTGCGCCAAAAAGAGAATAAGAGGTTTTAAGCCTCTCCTTCATTATGCAGATAATAAAGAATTACCCTTACATTTGCAAGCCGCTCGCGAATCGCAACTTGCAAAAGCACGAGACCAACGTTATATTGCCGCGAAAGGGAAGGAGGAAGGTATTACGAATCCGAAGATTGTCGTCGTGATTCCGGCTTATAATGAAGCGCTGGCCATAGGCAAGGTCGTGGCGGAAATTCCGTGCCCACCGGTGCATGAAGTGATTGTCGTGGATAATGCTTCCACTGATCGCACCGCGGAGATCGCACGCAGCGAAGGAGCGCTCGTGGAATATGAAGCGGAGCATGGATATGGCGCCGCTTGTTTGTGCGGCATCGCGAAGGCGAAGCAGCTCGCCGCAGATCTCGTGGTGTTCATGGATGGCGATTATAGCGATCATGGCGAAGAGCTTCCGCAGTTGATCTCTCCGATTCTGCATAACAAATGCGATATGGTGATCGGCTCGCGCGCGTTGGGGGTTGCAGAAAAAGGCGCGCTCACGCCGCAGCAACGGTACGGCAACAAGCTTGCATGCTTGCTCATGCGCATATTGCTTGGCGCACATTATACCGATCTCGGTCCCTTTCGTGCTATCACCATGGCGGCACTGGACAAAATCGGCATGACCGACCGCGATTATGGTTGGACGGTCGAAATGCAAATAAAAGCGGCAAAACACCGGCTGCGCGTGCAAGAAGTGCCGGTGCGCTATCGCAAACGCCTCGGCAAATCCAAAGTCTCGGGCACGGTGAAGGGCGTGGTCATGGCCGGGTACAAGATCATTTTCACGATATTGCGACATGCCTTCAGAAATTAGGGAGGAATCCTCCTCAGTTGCGCAGCCTTTCCCGAATTCGAAGCTGCGCTTAAAGCCAGCTTTCAAAAAAAAATTGCAACCCTTTTGCTCCCACCTCTGTCATAATAAACGAAATTCTTCGCGAAGATTTTTGCTCGCTGTCTAAAGTATTCCCACTGCAAGATCTTGTGGAGCGTGGTGCATGCTTGCCGCGGCGCTTCACGTGCGTTCTATTGAGGAGACGTGTCTCATGAAACGAAGAATCACACTGCTATTTTCGCTGTTTGTACCCGTATGCCTGTGGGCCGCGCAAACCCCTCCCGAAAAAAAAAATCTACCACACCAAGGCCGTGAATCCGCACCCGCCGGTGCTGGATGGACGCATGGATGACCCCATTTGGGAAAAATTGGAATGGGCCACGAACTTCACACAGCGCGAGCCGGATGACGGCAAACCGCCCTCGCAGCCGACTTCTTTCAAGATTACTTATGACGACAAAAATCTCTACGTCGGCATTCGGGCACACGATAGCGAGCCGGATAAAATCGTGCAGCGCGTCACACGTCGCGATCAATTCGATGGCGACTTCGTGGAAATTAACATCGACAGTTACTTCGATCATCGCACTGCGTTCTCCTTCACTATAAACGCCGCAGGCGTGAAAGGCGACGAGGCGGTTTCCGAAGACGGCAACAATTGGGACGCGAATTGGAATCCGATTTGGTTCGCAGCGGTGGGCGTTGATGCCGAAGGCTGGGTTGCCGAAATGCGCATTCCGTTCAGCCAGTTGCGGTTTGCGAATAACAAAGACGAGCACGTGTGGGGCATTCAAGTGATGCGCCGCATTTTTCGCAAACAAGAGCGCTCGGTGTGGCAGCACATTCCGCAAAATTCGCCGGGTTGGGTGAGTCTGTTCGGCGAGCTGCGCGGCATCACCGGCCTTAAATCCGGGCGTCGCATCGAGGTGTTGCCCTATGCGGTCACCAGCGAGCGCCGCTTCAAAGAAGAAGTGGATAATCCTTTCGCCACCGGTCAAACGCGCAAATTCTCCGGCGGCTTGGATGCGAAGCTCGGCGTCACGAGCGATCTCACGATGGATGTGACCGTGAATCCCGATTTCGGCCAGGTCGAAGCCGATCCTTCGGAGGTGAATCTTTCCGCGTTCGAAACTTTTTTTGAAGAGAAGCGGCCGTTCTTTATCGAAGGCAGTAGCATTTTGAATTATCGCCTCACTGGCGGCGACGGTCCCTTCTCGAACGATCGGCTGTTTTATTCGCGCCGCATCGGTCGCTCGCCGCACGGCTTTCCGGAATTGCAGGACGATGAAAATGTGAAAATGCCGGACAACGCGTCCATCGCGGCAGCGGTAAAGCTGACGGGCAAAACTAAAAACGGAGTTTCCATCGGCATTATGGATGCCGTGACGGATGAAGAAGAGGCTGAGATTGATTTGCGTGGCGTGCGGCGCAGAGAAGTTGTGGAGCCGCGCACGAACTTTTTCGTGGGCCGCGTGCAAAAAGATTTCAACAAAGGCGTGAGCGCCATCGGCGGCATGTTCACGGCCACGCATCGGGATCTTTCCAACACGCCGCTGAATTCTCTCAATCGCGCCGCGTATTCCGGTGGTGTTGATTTGCGGCATCAATGGCACAATCGCACGTATTACTTTGATGCGCTCGCCGTGTTCAGTCAAATTCGCGGCGACGAGGTTGCAATACGCGCCGCGCAAGAGGCTTCGCAACGTTATTATCAGCGCCCCGATGCGGATTACGTCGAGCTTGATCCCACGCGCACTTCGCTTTCGGGACACGGTGGCAACCTCAGCATCGGTCGTGGCGGCAATAGCCGTTGGCGTCTCAACTTCAGCACCACGTGGCGCTCGCCCGGTTTGGAATTGAACGACGCAGGTTTCTTGCGCATCGCGGATCGCATTATGCAAAGCGCATGGGCCGGTTATCGCATCACCAATCCTGTGAGCATCTTCAATCGCTTGAACCTCAATTTCAATCAATGGTACGGCTGGAATTTCGGCGGTGAGACCGTGTTTCGCGGCGGCAATGTGAATGGCGGCGGGCAATTGCGTAATTATTGGGGCGTGTGGGGCGGCGTTGGCCGCGACGGCGATGACCTAGCCACCACGGCGTTGCGCGGCGGCCCGTCGTTGCTCTTGCCCGGCAGATGGAATCAATGGTTCGAGATTGGCACGGATCAACGCAAAGCCATGCAGGTGGGCGTGTTCACGTACAACAGCGTGAAGGACGCGGGCGACACGCACTATCACGAGTTCGGAATTTTTTCCACGCTGCGTCCGATGAATTCTTTCTCGCTGCGCCTCAATCCGTTTTACAGTCTCAACTACGACGACTTGCAATATGTGAGCACGGTGGATTACGGCAACGATAAGCGTTATCTCTTCGGTCGCATCAATCAAAAAACCCTTGGCATCACGTTGCGTTTTGATTACAGCATCACGCCCGATCTTTCCGTGCAGTTTTATGGGCAGCCGTTCGTCTCTGCCGGCAAATACTCGCAGTTCAAGCGCATCACTTCGCCGCGCGCGGAACGATATAGCGACCGCTTTCACACGTTCGGCAATGAGATCAGCTATGATCAAGCGGACGAATCTTATGCGATCGACGAAAACGCAGACGGCGCAGTGGATTATACTCTCGGCAAGCCGGATTTCAACTTCCGCCAGCTTCGCTCCAATCTCGTCGTGCGTTGGGAGTATATTCCCGGTTCAACCGTTTTTCTCGTGTGGTCACAAGGCCGCACGGGCTTTGAGTCGAACGGCGATTTCTCCTTTCGCAAGGACACGAAGAATCTTTTCGAGGTTTATCCCGACAATGTCTTCTTGATCAAGCTGAACCGGTGGTTCTCGTTGTAGAGAGAATTGCTCGCACAGCGTTTTGAATAGATCGAGCCTTCAGCGCGACATTATTGTCGCCTGAAGGCTTTTGTTTTTTATCTTGAACGTGCATGGAATCTTTGCTATCATGCTCGCAATCGCAACATTCACTGTCATTCAGTAGGAATCTTTCGGAGCACTGGCAAAGCAATCCAGTGCTGGTAGATTTTGAAAATGTTCAAGCCTTTTACACACGCCCTTCGCGGACGTCATTCTGAAAGAATCTTCGCTAGTGTTCGAGACACGTCCGGCATTGGTGAATGTACCAAGCGCGAGGGAAGATTCTTCCAGAATGACAGTGCAAGGGTGAAGGCGCGCAAAGACGGCCTCTTCCTTCTCTGTTTTCTTCTACTCGTTTATCCGCATTGCGCCGGCCTCGCACAAATTTCCTCCGATAGCATTCGTTACGGCGTCACCTATATCAGTCGCGGAGAAACCTCCTCAAAACGGCTTCAGAATATAACCAATACTTCGAAGATCGCACTGCAAGGGCGCGCGGAAATCGAACGCGGCTTACGGCAGGTGCTGGAGCGCTTTCATCAACAACAATATTACGAAGCGCGGGTTGATAGTGTCGTGTTGCGCAACGCTCCCAAGTACGAAGCTCTCGTCTATCTCGACAGCGGCCCGCAATACGATGTGAAACTCTTGGCCACGATTGCAGACAGCGCGGAACCAAACCGCGATTGGCAACGAGCATTGGGCGGCAATCACAATGAAGCAGAATGGCTCGCGCGCATGCAAAACGTGTTGGAAGGCTTTGCAGGGCGCGGCTATCCCTTGGCGGCTTTTGTTTTGGATTCAGTGGCCGAACGCATTGTCAGTGACGATAAGAAGCGCGAGGCAATGTTGCACTTCCAATTGAAACCCGGCCCGCTCGTGCGCATCGATTCGATCGTCGTGCGCGGCAATAAAACGACGAAATCTCATGTTCTGTTGCGCGAGCTGCCGGTTCGGGCGGGCGATCTTTTCAATCTCGAAGCCGTGCAGAGTATTCCTGAAAAACTTTTGCGCCTTGGATTCATTCGCGCGGTCGCGCCGCCAGAGTTACGCGTGCATCAAAGCGCGCACTACGTGCTCGAAATCACTGTGACGGAGGGCAGCAGCAACACGCTCAACGGCGTGGCGGGATACAATCCGAGTGTGGGCAAGCAAAAAGGTTTTCTCACCGGACTCATCGATGTGCAATTCGGGAATCTCTTCGGGACTGGGCGCTTGGTTAATGCACATTGGGAGAAGCGCGGGCCGGAGACGCAGGAACTCGGATTGCGCTATCGCGAGCCATGGGTGCGTGGTTATCCCTTGCATCTCTCCGGCGGCTTTCAGCAACTCATTCAAGACACGTTGTATGTGGAGCGCAGGTTCGAGGTGAGCGCCGAGGCGCCGCTTGGCAATCGTTTCGCCGTGCTCGGCGCGTTCACGCGCGAAAGCGTCGTGCCGGATTCACTTTCTGCAATTCGGTTGAATTTACCGCGCAGTCAAATCACCAGCGTATCCGCCGGACTGCGCTTCGATTCGCGCGACGATCTTTTCAATCCTCGCCGCGGATTTTTTTATTCCACCACAGTCGCCACCGGGCGCAAGCGCGTGCAAGGTGATTCGACTTCTGAAAGTTTTTCTCACAAGCTCGTGACGCTCGATTTTCAGTGGCTTATTCCTACGAAATGGCCCCAAGTTTTGAGTTTCGCTTTTCACGGCAGGCAAGTGACGAGCGGCGAGCCGGAGGTTTCAATCACGGATCAAATTCGTTTCGGCGGCGCGACGACATTGCGCGGCTATCGCGAAGAGCAATTTCGCGGTGCGCGCGTGGCGTGGAGCAATCTCGAGTATCGCTATCTGCTCTCGCGTTACTCGCGCGCGTTTGTGTTTTGTGATGTCGGCTATTACTTCCGCGAAGAAGCCGCGAATGAATCGCCTGCTTCCACAAACCTAGAAATCGAGTCCGTAAAAACTTCCTACGGCCTCGGCGTGCGCATGGAAACGCCGTTGGGAATTGTGGGTGTGGATTACGGCTTGGGCCAGGGGGATGGGTTATTCAACGGTAAGGTGCACGTGAGCTTGATGAATAGCTTTTAGCAGAACCTCTTCAATACGGATGGGGGCGTTCCTCCGCACGAGTTTTCTCCCAATCACACGATCCCCTCTCGAAACGCGGCGGCGTAGCGGCGGCTGATTTTGACGCGCTCGTTGCTCGTCATGGTAGCGAGCATTCCGCCTTCTCCGTCTTTTTCGAGATGCTTGATGCGCGTCACATTGATGATGGCGGAGCGGTGTACGCGCTTGAATTGGGAAGCATTCAATTTCTTTTCCAACTCGCCGAGACCGAGATTGGAGAGCGGTTTGTTGTTCCCCGCATGAATGATGGTGTAATCGTCCGCAGCCTCGAGCCATTCAATGTCTTTCAGATCCACCGGAATGATGCGTTCGCCGTGGCGCACGAGCAAGCGTTCGGGCGCGGCTTCCGGTTTCTGCGCGTGCTGCAAGAGCCGCAGCAAACGTTCAAGTTCTGCGCTCGCACCGG
>JABWAN010000212.1 GCA_013361015.1 Candidatus Zhuqueibacterota bacterium
ATTTGCCTTTTTTATTGCTGACAAAGCTCAGGCAGGATTTCACTTCGTCTTGTACGGTACGGTTGTTTTGCGGCGCGGTGAAGTTCAGTTTCTTTTCCAGTTCTTGCCGCGTCGTGTCGGCAAACAGCAGGAAGAGCAAATCGAATTCTTTGGAAAGCGTCTTCGTCTCATAAAAGCGATAGAGCTGATCCTGTTCGATCGCGGTCGGCGGTGTCATCGTGAAAGCGCCCTTGCCGCGAAATAGCGCGCCGCCAATGCGGTTCTGCTCGGGCGAGAACAGATAAAGCTCGCCTTGTGTGAGAAGGAATTTTCCCTCGTCGCGTTGCAGGATTACATGCTCCACCGAGGCCATACGCGAGGCCGTGCGGCCGAGGATCATCAACTGCTCGTAAACTGCTTCGTATGAGTTTGAGTCTGCAGGCATGGACTTCGCGCTTGTGTTCTCAAGCGCGCGCAAGTGCGTCCACGACAAAACGGCGAGAAGCACAACCGCAGACGGAAGGATTTTTCCTTTCATGGGCAATTCCCCTTTTTAATAGAGTGAATCGATCCTAAAGGCGCGATAGACAAAACGATTCGGTTCTTCGATTTTAACATCCCAGACTTTCATACCAGCGGGATCGACCTCGATGATGCGTTGCGCGGCGCCGAAGCAAATTAAGGTATTGCCATTTGACAAGCGCTGCGCAAAACCCAACGCGAAGCTATAAAGCGGCGGTTCGTGCCGATACTCCCATACGAGCGTGGCGGTTTTCGCCGATTCGTCAAGATGATACTCAACGGCGCGGCTGGCCGGCGGCGAGTGCAAATTGCCGTTATCGAAGAGAATAACGTTGCCGTTCGGCAACCGCCGGATGCCGTGCTGGTGCGAGAAACCGTTGAGATGATCGTTGACGAAAGCGAAGCTGCTCTTTTTCCCGCCCAAGCGCCAAATGATCTCGCCGGTTTGAGCATTGACTTTGACGATCTGATCGCTATTGCGAAACGAAACGAGCAGATGGCCGTCGTGATCAATATCGATCGCATTGCCGTGCCAGGGATTGAGGTCCGCAGCGTGCAGATCAACATCAGCAGCGCCCTCCGTCACGTCAAGATGTTCGAAAGTATTCCACAGCAAAGAGAAATTATCACGCTGATATTCGACCACCAGGCCGCGCACGGAAGCGTTCGACAAGCCGCCCAGTGCAGTGAGATCCATCGTGCGAAACTCGATCCCAAACAGGCAATAGCCGTCGTGGAACAAGCGCAGCTCGTGCGGGCCGGTGGCGCGTCCGCCGCTCGCAGCGAACTCGCGTATAATATTGCCGGTTTGATCAAACTCAAAAAAGCGTGCGGGCGACGCGTCGAGCGAAGTGTAAGCGGTGTAATCTCCTATATGTTATCTTGCTCCATCTTCTTCAAAAAGCTTTTTACAAACTGTCTGTTCTTCTTGTGGCGAGTCTTGTGCTTTGACAAACGTGTTCTGCATTTGTGCTCGAAGCCTTGGCCTTCGGCTTTGCATGTTCGCCGCGCAGGCATTTGCTTGGCGCTCTCACTTTTGGAGTGCGTCCCAATGCCTATCACTTTTCAATGTCGCGGCTGTAAACAGGACCAAGACCTGAATCCACGCTTGAAAAGCCCGCAACAGTATTGCGGCGAAGACGACTGTCAACGCGAGCGCAAACGCGTGTGGCAACAAGACAAACGGCGGAGCGATGAAGCATATCGCCGCCGTCAACACGCGGGCCTCGTCCAGTGGCGCAGCGAAGACCACGGCTTGCGCTTGAGCCGCTATCAGCAGCAGTATCGCGAAAGCCATCCCAAGTATGTCGAAAAAAATCGCGCGCAGCGGCGTCGGCGCAATCGTGCGCGCCGAAATCGTGACGCGTCCACAAAGATTGTAAAAATGGACGCGTTGCCACAAACGCCTGTGCCTTCGGGCTTTTATCTCTTGACGCCTTGTTCACTCGACGCGTCCACGAAGATTGTAAAAATGGACGCGTTCGTGGTGGCGCTCCAAGTGGTTCATGGCGATAACGCGTCCGCGAACGCGGCGTCGCCATGATTGTAAAAATGGACGCGTTTGACTTGCCCCATGCGCGTTGTGTATCTTGCGCCCGTCAACCACAGCGTCGCACTTTTCACGGAGCACACGATGCGCAGCGCCAACCCCATTTGCCCCGAACGCATTCGCAACATTCGCGCATGCACCTTCGGTTGGATCGATCACAACTTCTTGCACCGCGGTTTTTTCGCGCGGCTGTCGCACGAAGAACTGCTCTTGTATTTTTTTCTCGTCACCGTCGCCGATAAAAACGGGGTGAGCTTTTATGATTACGCGCGCATTGGCCTCATGCTCCAATTGCCGGCGGAAGATTATGTGTCTGCCCGCAAGCGCTTATGCGAGCGCGGGCTCATTGCTTATCGCGACGGCATCTTTCAAGTGTTGACCTTGCCCGCCGTGGCGCATGCTTCACCAGCATCCGCACCGCCGCGCGGCGCAAATGAGTTTCAAACGCTCAAAGAAATTTTACAACACGTCAAGCAGTGAAGCGTTTCTGAAAGGACGGAAAGTCGAAGGCCATCTTCTCCCGCGACGCGATCGCCTCAAACGGAGCGCCTCGGCTTTCCGGTTACGAAACCGCGAACTTCGATAGTGAGCTGCTCTTTCGCCCGCGCGAAAAGGGCCGATATAGGAACAAGTCGGTTTCGCCTTTCTTTCAGAAAAAAAAACACGGAGCACAACATGTATCACGTTGGCATTGATTGGGCCGATCAAAAACACGACGTCGTCATCGTCGATGCGCACGGCGCGCGCGTGGGCAAGCCCTTCACCATTGCGAACACACTGGCCGGCTTCGAGCAATTGCACACGCAACTCGCGCGGCTTTCGCAAGACCCGCGCGTGTTCAAAATCGGCATTGAAACGCAACAGCATTTGCTTGTGGATTTTCTGCTCGACGGCGATTATCCCGCGTGGGTCATGTTGCCGAGCGCGATGAAAAGTTTGCGTCAACGCTATCGCAGCAGCGGCGCGCGCGACGATGCGTTTGATGCGTTCGTGCTCGCCGACACTTTACGCACCGACACCGCATGTTGGCGCGCGATTGCTTTGGGTTCGGAAAGCGTGCGCGAAATTCGCTTGTTAGCCCAAGCGCATCACGATCTCGTCGTGTGGCAAGTCATGCTCACCAATAGTTTGCGTTCGACCTTGAAGGCGTATTATCCCGCCGCGCTCGAATTTTTCGCGGATGTGGCGTGCGCCAACGCGCTCGCGTTTTGGCAAGCCTATCCTTCGTTCGAAGCCGCGCGACAACTCTCGCACGAGGCGCTGCGCGCGTTTTTCAAAAAACATCGTTTGCGCAATCACAAAATCGCGGACAATATTTTTGCGCGACTGGAGCAACCGCAACCGCGCATCGCGCCGGCGTTGCAGCGCGCCAAACAGCGCAAGGCACAAACGTGCGCCGCGCTGCTCAGCACACTCGCGCTCGAACTTGAGGCTTATGTTCTGCGCTTGCGCGAAGTGGTGGCGCAACATCCCGACGGCGAAATTTTTTTGAGCTATCCCGGCGTCGCCCACATCACCGCCGCGCGTTTGCTCGCGCTCTTCGGCGACAATCGCGAGCGCTACGCCGGCGTGCAAGAGGTGCAGGGTCTCGCCGGAAGTTGTCCCGTCACGCAACAAACCGGCAAGGATTTTCGCGTGACGTATTATCGCCGCGCGTGCAATAAATTTTATCGCGACACCTTGCAGCAGCTCGCGTTTAGTTCGCTCACCAAAGCCGCGTGGGCCAAGGTCTATTACGATGCGCATCGCGCCAAGGGCCATCATCACAGCCACGCGCTGCGCTGCCTGGCCAATCTTCATTTGCGCATTTTATTCGCCATGTGGAAAAACCGGACCCGCTATGATGAAAATCTCTTCCTCGCGCAAAAAGCCCGGCACGCTCTCGCCCATCAAAAAAATTGAATCCCGGTCTTTTTTAGATTGACATAGTGAGTCCGTTCGGCTGTTTTTGAAAATCGACGAGCGGCTGAAAAAATTCGCGATACCATGCGATGCGGCCGTCGTTGTTTATCACTTGCGCATACGATCTTGTCGAAGCTCCGGAGGCAATAAAACTCAACATTACGAGCCCGTTTGCAGGCAGTTTATTGGTGAGCACGGAGAAAGAGGTAAAATCATTGGGGAGAGGTGCAGTCGTAAAAGATTGCGTTGTGCTAATGTTGTAATGCCCGGCGGGAGAGCGCGCACGCGCACGCATGAAATATTTCGTGTTCGCTTCCAACCCCAACACTGGAAGCCGGGCGGAGGTCCCGTCGACTTGCACCATCGGCGTGCTGTGTTGAAAAAGAGAATCCGCGCCGTACTCGAGCGCGACAGATTGCGCATCCTCGACATGCACTTCCGCGAGGGTGCTCAACGCATTGTGCGGGTTCGCTGAAATTTGCACTGCGCCGAAGCGCGGAACAATCATAGCAGGCTCCGGCCCCACGGCTTGATGCCGGCAGCCGAGTAGCAACAGCAGGAAAACAGCGAGCGTAGTTAAAACAAGATTCATTCTTCTACGAGCACCCCGGTCCTCGAAAAAAAATATGCACGTCATCTCAGAATGAAGTTTTTGAATTAGCAATTGACGATTGATAATCGTCAATTGCTTCGTTTGCGGTTTGGAGCTTGACTTACCTCTCCATATACGTATAGCCCTCGAACCCGCTGCGATAGGTTTCCAAGATGCGGCGCGCTTCTTCGAGTGTGCAATTCCCGCTGCGCACCGCGGTTTCCACGCTTTGCCGGAATTGATTGACGAGATCGTCCTTGCTTTGCTGCACGTACGCCAGCACTTCGGAAACATTGTCGCCGTATTCAACGTGCTCGATGCGATAGTTGTTTTTGTCGTCGTTCAGCGCAATGTGTACGGCGTTGTTGTCGCCGAAAAGATTGTGCAAATCGCCGAGGATTTCTTGATAGGCGCCAATGAGGAACACGCCGATGAGATAGTCTTCGTTTTCCCGCCATTCATGCAGCGGCAGGACGCTTTTCACGTCGCGCAAATCCACGAAGCGATCGACGCAGCCGTCGGAATCGCATGTAATATCCGCGAGAATGCCGTTGCGGCTCGGCTTCTCCTTCAAGCGATGAATCGGCATGATGGGAAAAATTTGATCGATCGCCCACATGTCCGGCAGCGATTGAAACAGCGAAAAATTGCAAAAGTAGATATCGGCCAGCGATTTCTCCAAGCCTTCCAATTCATCCGGAACGTAGGTGCCGTCTTTGGTGAGACGATAGATTTTGTAATTCGCGGCCCAATAAATCAGTTCAGCATACGCGCGCCATTTCAAATCCACATAGCCCAAATTGAACATGTTGAGGAGTTGCTCGCGCGCGTGTTGAATGTCGTGAAAGGCTTCTTCGAAATTTTTTCGGCTCAAGCTTTGGTAGGAGTCCCACAAATCTTTCACCAACTGCGGCGCGTTTTCGGAGGCGGGTGGCTTCGGCTCCACCGGCTTGAATTCCGTGACCCCGAGCACATTGAACACGAGCACGGAATGATGCGCCGTAACTGCCCGGCCCGATTCGCTCACGAGAATGGGATGCTCGACATTGGCCTCGTCGCATGTGGTCATGATTTGATAGACAACGTCGTTCGCGTATTCCTGCATCGAGTAGTTTGCCGAGGCTGCGAAGTTCGTGCGCGAGCCGTCGTAATCGACCGCGAGGCCGCCGCCCACATCGAGATACTGCAGCGCGGCGCCCATCTTTTTCAATTCGACGTAATAGCGCGCGGCTTCGCGCAGCGCATCCTTTACGCTCCGAATCGCGGTAATTTGGCTGCCGAGATGATAGTGCAGAAGATTCAAGTACGGCAGCAGATTTCTTTCACGCAGCCATTCCACCGCTTGCAGCAGCTCCAGCGGCCCCAAGCCGAATTTCGAACGATCGCCGCCCGAAGCTTCCCAGCGCCCCGAGCCTTTAGCGGACAAGCGAATGCGAATGCCGATGCACGGCTGCACTTGCACTCTTTCCGCGATGCGAACGATCAACTCCAGCTCGCTCAATTTTTCCACCACGAGAATGACGTTCTTGCCCACCTTGCGCGCGAGCAAAGCCAGTTCGATGAACTCTTCGTCTTTGTAGCCGTTGCAAATGATCAAGGCTTCGGGATCATCCACGAGCGCAACCGTGGTGAGCAATTCCGGTTTGGAGCCGGCCTCCAAACCGTAGTGATACGGCTTGCCGGCATCCACAATCGTCGCCACGACGTGCCGCTGTTGATTGACCTTAATGGGATAAACGCCGCGATAAACCGATTTGTAGTTGCACTCTTGAATCGCGGTTTGAAAACTCTCGCACAGCATTTTGATGCGCGCGCGCAGTATGTCGGAGAAGCGCACAAGCAGCGGCAGTTGAATGCCGCGCTGCTGAATCTCATCGACCAATACTTTCAGATCAATCGACCGGCTCGTATCACCGGTGGGATAAACCTCGACATTACCGCTCGCATTGACTGAAAAAAAACTCGCACCCCAATTGCTGACATTATAAGATTCCAGAGCATCCTGGATTTTCCACACGCTCATTTCCACCTCTACTCTTTTCCTTTTTTGTCGAAGAAATAAAGTCCGTTCAAAACGCCTAGACAAAACGCGGCGAGTCTACAAAATTTTCATTTGATTTACAAGCACTCATCTCACAATCACAAGCTTGCGCGTATGTGCAATGTCTCCGGCTTTGAGTCGAATAAGATAAACGCCGCCGGCCAGGCCCGCGCGATTGAACGCCACGTGCTGCCACCCCGCGCCTTGCCGCGCATCGACCAGCGTCATGACTTCGCGAGCGTTGAGGTCATAAATTTTCAATGTCACACGCATTGCTCGGGGAATGAAGTATTCGATGCGTGTGCTGAAATGAAAAGGATTGGGATGATTCTGTTTGAGGTGAAAATCCGGAGGAAGTTGTGCGGCGCTCTCGTGCACGGCCACCGGCGCGCAATCCGCACCGGGAAACGGCGAATGCGTCAGCGCGAAATAGAGCCATGCGGTCGAAGAAAGCCCGGTCCATTTTGAAAGCCAGCCAAAGCAACTGCCGGACAAGCGATCGGTCGAACCAGGCATGCCGCCGTCTGCGCGTTGCAGCGTGAGCAGCATGTCGAGGTATTGCTGCGCGCCTTCGCCGCCGGCCACGAGGTATTGCGCCGTGCCTTCGCACCAAATGCTCACTGGCCCCATGCCGTCGAAGCCGCAGAAAGCGCCGCTGCTATCCGTGGTCATCAATGTCCGGCGTACGAAACTCAACGCTGCATGCGCCAATTCCGGTCGATTCACGCGCGGCGATTTGGCAAACTCGCCCACCCACGTTGCGCAATCCATCGCCACCACCGGATCGGGATGCTCGTTGTTGTCGCGTCCGCGCCACCAGTAGTTCAAATCCGCATCCCAAGCCTGGGTGAGCAAGTAGTTTTGAATTTTGTCGGCCTCGACGAAGCGTTGCGTTGCAATCATCGCCCACCACACGTCCACGTTACCCTCCGTGCTTGGAACCACTTTGCCATTCGCTGAAATTTTGCTCGCCAGCCAATCCGCTGCGCGTTGCGCGGAAGCCAAGGCATTTGCATCTCCGGATTTTTCCGCATAGCGCACGAGCGCCATCACCAACCATGCTTGATCGCCAACCCAAAGATCGTCGTTCAACTCTTCCCCGGTTTCCGTTCGCCAAGTTCGCGCCCAATGGCCATCGGCCTTTTGTTTGGAGATGAGAAAATCAACCAAACGTTGCGCCGCTGCATTAGTGAACTGCGGTGCCAGTTCAAGTGAATGCCGCCCAACAATTCCCCTCT
>JABWAN010000213.1 GCA_013361015.1 Candidatus Zhuqueibacterota bacterium
AGCAGCAAGAACGTTATCGCATTGTGAGCACGCAACAGCGCGAAGGCGTGGCCACAACGAACGACGTGATCGTCGCCGAAGCTGATTTGACCCAGGCGGAATTGCAGCTCCAGCGCGCGTTGATTCAATATCATCTTTCGCAAAGTGAAATGCGGCTGGCCACTGGGGTGATGGCAGAGTGAAGCATCTATACTGCTTATCTAGTGCTGTCATTCAGGAGAAAACTTTTTAAAAACTGGAGACAGTGGTTGATTAAGAAAAAGATTCCGCCTGAATGACAATGGCGAGGAGAGAATGTTGATCCAGACTATTTCTTGGAGGAAGTAATGAAACGCTTTTCAAAAATTTTGCTCATGCTTTTGTTTTTCCTCGGCGCTTGCCGTAAGCAAGAATCCTCAATGTTCGAAGCGAGCGCTATTGTTGAAGGCACGGCCATAAAAGTGGCCGCGCAAACGGGTGGGTACTTGCTGCAGGTGGTGTTGAACGAGGGCGATGAGGTTGCACTGGGCCAGACGATAGCCGTGGTGGACACGGAAAAATTAAGTTACCAGCTTGAACAAGTGCATGCCGGCTTGGAGGAATTGACGGCCCAGCGCCGGCTCGCGGAAACCAATCTGCGGCGTGCGAAGGAAGATTTCGAATATGCCCAAACACGCTACGAGCGTTTTCTCGACCTTTTTGAAAAAAACGCAGCGAGCGAGCAGACGCGTGATGATGCGAAGATAAACTTCGACCGTGCACAAACGGCGTATGAATCGGCGCGGCAAAATTTGCAAGTGCTCGCGAGCAAAGAGAAGGGCTTGGAGGCGCAAAGCAAATTGCTGCGCCGCCAAATCAACGATGCCATTGTGAAAGCGCCGCTCAATGGTACGATCACGACGCGCTATTACGATACCGGAGAAACGATTCCGCCGAACGCGCCGGTAGTCGAAATCATCGATCTCGCCGAAATGTGGACGAAGGTGTTTGTCTCTGAAACGTATTTGCCGAAAGTGAAGATTGGCCAAGCCGCGCAAGTAAAGATCGACGGCACACCGCAAACGCTCACCGGCACCGTGGCGTGGATCAGCACCAAAGCCGAATTCACGCCGAAAAATATTTTGACGCAAGAAAGCCGCACCGCGCTGGTATATGCCGTGAAGATCAACATCGACAATCCCGATAAAATTTTGAAGCACGGCATGCCGGTGTCGATCGCATTGGAGCCGGGATTGTGAATCTCAACTCAGTATTGTCATTCTGTAGGAATCTTTCCTAGTGCTCGAATCAAATCACGTTTTAAAAATTCTGCCAAGTACCAGGGAAGTTTCTTCCAGAATGACATTCAAAAAGTTGGTAGCCGTGCGGAGTAGTATAAAAAAAACGGTGTTGTCGGATTAAACTTCGTATTTGTATGCCTGAAATAATCTCCATTGAAAATTTTTCCAAAAGCTACGGCAAGCTGCGCGCGGTCCACGAACTTTCGCTCGCAATTGAAGAAGGCGAGTTGTTCGGACTGATCGGCCCGGACGGCGCGGGCAAGACCACCACGATGCGCACGCTTTCTACGTTGCTGCCGCTCGAAGACGGCCGAATGCGCATTGCGGAGTTCGATGTGCGCCGCAACGTGCCTGCAATTCGCAACATGCTCGGCTACATGCCGCAACGCTTTTCGCTCTATCCCGATCTTTCGGTCGAGCAAAACCTCATGTTCTTTGCCGATCTCTTCAGCGTGCCGGCCGCGGAAAAGGCGCAACGATTGCGGCAGCTTTATCACTTCAGCAAGCTGGAGCCGTTCAAACATCGCTTGGCGCAACAACTTTCCGGCGGGATGAAACAAAAGCTCGCGCTTTCGTGCACGCTCATTCACACGCCGAAAGTTTTGATACTCGACGAACCGACCACGGGCGTTGATCCAGTTTCGCGCCGCGAGTTCTGGCAAATTCTGCAGCAGCTGCGTTCGGAAGGCGTGACGATTTTGGTTTCAACGCCCTACATGGACGAAGCGCTGCTCTGCAATCGCGTGGCGTTCATGCACAAAGGCAAGCTGCTTGCGCTCGATGATCCGCGCCACATCACGAAAAATTTCCCGCACACGCTCTATGAGGTGGTCGCGCCCAACGCTCAACTTGTGTTGCCCTATTTCAAAAATGAGTTGGCGACGCAGTCCGTGCAAATTTTTGGCGACCGTTTGCACGTAAGCTTTGCAGAGCCGCTCGCATTTGACGCGAGCAATCGCATCATCCGCAATGCACCACATCCGATTACGGACTTGCGCCGCATCGAGCCGGGAATTGAAGACACGTTCATGGAGTTGATGAAGCGTGTGGATTAAGCGATCTAGTGAAATCGGATTTCCTTATAACGCTTCTCACAATCATGACAAGCCGTTCTCGTAAATCTGACACTCCAATTCCATAAGCCGGAGCCGGAACCAAAAAAAACACAGCCACAGAAGCACACGGAAGAACACAGAAATACTCACTAGTAAGAAACGAATTCCTTTCCGTGTAATTCTGTGGCCAAAATCTTTGCTTTTTTGCATTGAAATTACTCTTTAGATATTCGCGTGAGCACTATGCCCAACTATGCGGTCGAAACCCAAAACCTCGGCAAGCGCTTTGGCAAATTTGAAGCGGTGAAGAACCTCAATCTTGCCGTGCAACAAGGCGAGATCTTCGGCTTTCTCGGCGCGAATGGCGCGGGCAAAACCACGGCGATTCGCATGCTGTGTGGTTTGCTCTTGCCTTCTTCCGGAAAAGGTTCCGTCGCCGGTTTTGATATTTACAAAGAGAACGAAAAGATCAAGCAGCGCATCGGCTACATGAGCCAGAAGTTTTCACTCTACGAAGATTTGACGCCCGCAGAGAACATCGAATTTTATGGCGGCGTGTATGGATTGCAGCGCGGAACGTTGTTGCAAAAACGCGCACAACTATTGGAAGAGTTGGGACTGCGCGAACAAGCCAATATGACGACGCGCTCGTTGCCTTTGGGCTTCAAACAGCGTCTGGCTTTGAGCTGCGCGCTGTTGCACGATCCGCCGATCATTTTTCTCGATGAACCCACCGGCGGCGTCGATCCCGAAGCGCGCCGCAATTTTTGGGATTTGATTTATCACATGGCCGAGCAGGGCAAAACGATTTTCGTAACCACGCATTACATGGACGAGGCCGAATATTGCCATCGCGTGTCGATCATGTATCAAGGCGAGATCATCGCGCTGGCCTCGCCCAAAGAGCTGAAGCAGCAGCATGAGAAGGCTTCGATGCAAGAAGTATTTATTCATTTGGTGGATCGCTGAGACGAAAAGAACTTGAACACGGATGAAGCCGCTCCTTGACCGTCCGTGGGAATCCGTCCGATCCGCGTCATCCGCGTGCTAAGTTTTTCATGAGATCACCATGTCATCACGAGTTCTCCCCATCATTCGCAAAGAGTTCATTCACATCCGCCGCGATTTTCGGACGTTGATGATCATTTTCATCATGCCCGTGGTGCAGCTCTTGATGTTCGGCTATGCCATCAACATGGAGATTCAGAATATCGATCTCGCGGTGCTCGATCATTCGCAATCTCCCGCGAGCGCCGAACTGGTGCGCGCGTTTCAAGGCAGCCGCTTTTTTACGGTGAATTATTTTGAGGGCGGCGCAACGGAAGTGGAGTCGTTGTTTCAACAACGCACGGCAAAGATGGCTCTCATCATCCCGCATGATTTCGCGCAAACGCTGGCCACCCCGCTTCCCAGCGCCGTGCAAATCTTAATCGACGCCGGCGACTCCAACACGGCGCAGTTGATTCAGAATTACGCGAATGCGGTTTTGCAAAATTACAACGCCGAGCGCGGCCTGGTGACGCCCATCGACGTGCGCAGCACGATTCAATACAATCCCGCGCTGAAAAGCTCTTACTTCTTCGTGCCCGGCTTGGTTGCGATGATTCTCATGATGATCTCCGCGTTGCTCACGAGCATTACCATCGCGCGCGAAAAGGAAACCGGCACGATGGAGCAAATTCTCGTCTCGCCCGTGCGGCCGCAAGAAATCATCGTCGGCAAAGTCGTGCCGTACATTTTTCTCGCGTTCCTTGACGGCGTCATCGTTTTGCTCGTCGCGCACTTTTGGTTCAAAGTACCGATCGTCGGCAATCCCCTCCTGATTTTAGCCGGCAGCCTGGTGTACGTATTCGTTGCGCTGGCGTTCGGCTTGTTGATTTCCACACGTGCGGCCACCCAGCAAGTCGCGATGATGGCGGCTCTGATGGGCACGCTCCTGCCCACCATCATGCTCTCGGGCTTCATCTTTCCGATTTCAGCAATGCCCAAGCCGCTGCAGCTCTTCACCTATATCATCCCCGCGCGTTATTTTCTCCCGGTCATTCGCGGCGTGATGTTGAAGGGCAATACCCTCGAGCACATCTGGGTTTCCCTAGCCGTGCTAACAGTCATGGGACTTTTCTTCTTGATGATCAGCGCGAAGAAGTTCAAGATGACGCTGGAGACTTGATGCTGGTTGCTCGTTGCTGAATTGAAACACGAGCAACCAGAAACCAGCAACCAACCACTAATATGCTACACTAAAATTTGCCGAAACTTTCATGCAACGCACCCTCTACCTCCTCCAAAAAGAATTTCGCCAAGTCTTTCGTGATCGCGCGATGCTGGCGATCATGTTTGTCGTGCCGATCATCCAAACCGTGATTCTCGGCTCCGTGATGACGACCGACGTGAAGAACGTCAAGCTCATCATTTATGACGCCGATCAAAGCGCCGCGAGCCGCGAGGTGTGCCGGCACTTCATGAACAATCCGTATTTTCAAATGGTGGGATACGCCGGAGGCGCCGGCGATATACGCGAAGCTTTGGACGCATGGCAGGCGCAGGTCGGGCTGTTCATCAAACCGCACTTTGGCCGTGACCTCGCGCGCGGCTTGCGGCCGGAGATTCAACTCATTGCCGACGGCCTCGATGGCAACACTGCGGGTATCGCGCTCGGTTATGCGCAGGGCATTCTCAGCGCATACGCGCTGGGCGCCGCCAATGTGAGCATGACGAGCGCGCCGGTGGTGAGTGAAACGCGCTTGTGGTATAATCTGAATTTGGAGAGCAAGCACTACATGATTCCCGGCTTGATCGGTTTGCTCGCCACAATCGTGACGATGTTTTTGACTTCGATGGGATTGGTAAGGGAGAAGGAGATCGGCACACTCGAACAATTGATGGTGACGCCGATTCGGCGCGGGGAGCTGATGCTTGGAAAAGTATTGCCTTTTGTGGTGATCGGCTTCGTGGAGATCAACTTGATGCTGGTCGTGGCCTTCTTCGTGTTCAAATTACAAATGGCGGGAAGTTACTTTTTGTTTTTAGGCGCATCGCTGCTTTATTTTCTCACCACGCTCGGACTCGGCATTTTTATTTCCACGCTCGCGGACACGCAGCAGCAAGCGATGTTCATTTCATGGTTCTTTATGATTTTCTTGCTGCTCATGTCCGGCTTTCTCACGCCCATTGCGAACATGCCGGAGGCCTGGCAGAATGTGACCTACCTCAATCCGTTACGTTACTACGTGAATCTTCTCCGTGAAATTTTTCTGAAAGCCACACCGCTTAAATTTCTGTGGAATGAGATCATCCCCCTCGCGGCTTTCGGTGTGTTGATCCTCACGGCGAGCGCGCTGAAGTTTCACAAGCGCGTGAGTTGATAAAGAAACAGCTTCTCATCAATAGCAACGGCCTCGCCGAACGGCAGTTCATCTAAGAGCCGCGCGACCTCGTTTGAAACAGTGAGTGTGATACCCATGTCTTCTCCTCTTTATGAAGCTCACAAAATAGTCCGCTTTGACGCCATACAATCTTAAGTGGCACAAGACAATACTGAAAAAGTAAGAATCATCCAAATTCCATTTTTCTCTTCCCGGGGACATGCCACATCGTTCCGCAAAGAAAATCAAAAGCGCACGCAAAGCCGCGAAGGCGCAAAGAACCCGCAAGGCTTTTGTTTGCGCTGATTTGACTGTTCAGATACTAACCTCAACTGCGCACGCGCGACAGCCGGAACGCGGCCATCTCTACGCCGTTGCGCACTAACATGATGCCGCCGACCAGCACGGGGTGGTTCCACGTCTTGCTCTCGATCGCTGGGAACCGCGCAAGCTCCGTGAACTGATCGGGAGTCGCATTGACTAGCGCCAGCTCACCCTTTTCCGATAGCACCAGCAGCAAATCCTGGTCGTGCAATAGAACAATCTGCCCGTGGCCGTAACGTCCGCCTTTCCACTTGCGCTTGCCATCCTCGAGATTGATGCACGCGAGAATACTGCCGTCGAAGCCGAAGGCGTGGCCGTTGTGAATGACAATATCGTTGTAGTAGGGTTTCAGTCCGTTGGAGGTCCAACGTTCTTCAACAGTCCAGCCACCGGGTCCATGCGCAATGTTCGCGCGGAGCATGCCAGTGTTGGTCGCGAGTCCGGAGCCACTGGCGATGAGGAGGTCACCGTCCGCGGTCAAAGCCGGCTGCACGATGCCATCGCCCGGCCACTCGTGCTTCCAAAGCAAAGTGCCGTCGTCCGGCATCACGCTGATCACACCGGTTCCGCTTAGCAGCAGAATTTGCGTCACTCCGTCGATCGTCAACAGTTGCGGCGAACTGTAGCTCACGCTGCCGCCGGTCGGGCCGAACCAGCGCGGCTCGCCAGTAGCGAGATTATACGCGACGAGCCTGCCGGAAGCAGCGACGATGACGAGGCTATCGATTACCAACGGCGAACTCGCGATGCCCCAGATCGGAACTTTCACCTCGGCATCGGACACTGCGTTGCGCGACCACACAACCGCACCGTTACCGGCATCGAGCACGTTCAAAATTCCAGTTCCACCGAGTGTAAACACGCGAGTGTTGCTGAGAGTGGGTGTGCCGCGCGGACCGGCGCCGGCATTCGACTCCCAGAATCTGGCCGAGTCGCTGTGCATCCAAACGGGCTTGCCGGTGCTCACGTCATAACAAGCGATGACCTCTTCTTCACCGCGCTGCTCTTGCGTGTAAAAGCGCTCGCCGCGCACCGCGAAAGATGACCAACCCGGCCCGATTGGACGCCGCCACATTTCAACCGGCGGCGAGGCAGACCAATCGGTAATGATTCGCATGCCGCGAATGATGCCGTCGCGTGTTGATCCACGAAAGCCGGGCCACTCGGCTTCTATTTCTGATGTTGCCGGAGCCGGTGGTTCATTGTTGGCTTGCGCTGCTTGCGGTTCATCAGGAACTTTCTCTTTTGTCGAAGTCGATGGGATTTTGTCAACGCCTTGAGCCACGGGCTGATTCGCAGGGATCACTGTTGCCGCCGGAGTTGGTGAGACCAATGTCGCTTCGCTACCTGCTTGAGCTAATAGTTTCTCCTCAGCAGTTTCCGCCCATCGCCAGTCGAAATCCGAAATGGCATCGCCTGTGACGCCGTTCGTGCGAATGAGTGTCAACGTTCCGCATGCAAGCACGATTGCGGCGACCATCGACGCGCGGCGAAGTCCGTTAGAATAACCGCGGGTGGCCGCGGCCCAAGCGACGAGAGCGAGACTCAAAACCGGCACGGCATAGAAAAAGAACATGAATCCCATCCCCGCGTTCGCAATAGAAGCATGAACGATTTTTTTTGTCGCGAACACGGCGACTGGCATCAGTGCAATGGCACCCACGCGCTCGGTCCACGGCGCTCGGCTGAAAAACAACCACCACACGATGACAAGCAACCCGCCTGCAAGCCCACCAAGAATCGCGGTGCCTCCGGTCTCGGGCATGACAAGAGGTAAGCCAAACATGACCAACCATTGCAGCGCCACGATGATCACG
>JABWAN010000214.1 GCA_013361015.1 Candidatus Zhuqueibacterota bacterium
CCGCTATGCGAGGAAGCGTAACCTATACTTAGCGCAGAGTCGTGATCGCCTCGCGCGTCCAATACACGAAATCCGTCACCGCCGGCGCGCCGCCCAACGAGCGAATGAGCAGCGCGATTTGCCCGCGATGATACCATGAGTGGCCGAAGAGCTGCGTGAGAATGTCTTCGATCACGTTGCGATAAAAATCTCCTTCGAGGCTGCGATACTCGAAGGTCTTGACGATTTGTGCGTCGTCGAGGCGGCTTAAGTGTTCCGCCCAAATTGCGTTGACGTGCGACAACTGCTCGTGCAATTGTGCAAGCGTGACGTCCTTCGGAAAGAATTCTTTCGGCGCTTCGGGATATGCGCCGAAACGATAAAGCCACAAGCGCCGTGCGGCCATCAGATGCGCGAAGAGAGTGAGGGCCTGCTGAAATTCTTCTTTGCTGCGATGTTCAAGTGGCACAGAGTCGAATGACGCGAGCACTTTGGCGTGCGCGTCTTGCTCGTAATCAAACCAACGGCGAAAGCGTTCGATCATGTTTATGCTGCTCCTTCGTTGTTTACTCCGAACGAAATATAGGTTACGCTTTTCTCTCCGTGCATGTCATTCTGAAAGAAGCTTTTTACGTGCTGGAGATGCTGCTAGTGCTCAAAAAGATTTCTCCGGAATGACAGGAGCAAGGAGAAGCGTGTCGAAGTGACATTTATTCGATCCAATTTCACTGCCGCGGGGCGAGCAGCAGGGATACGCCGGCGATGATGATGAACACCGGCCACACGGCGTGCCATCTCAGCTCGAAGAGGAACACGCACATGATGAAGGCAAGCGAGAGCATGCCGATGAAGGAATTGCGCACTTCGGGCGTGAACTTGCCGCCGCTGGCTTGGCGATGCCTTTGAAATGCGCTGAACGTGTAAAAGAGCGGAATGAGCAGAAAGAAGGCCCACCAATGGCGTCCGAAATACACGAGGTCAAAATTGCGAGCGAGGAAGATGCCGCCAATGACGATTAAGGCGATTCCTCCCCAAATGAGATTGCTGCGTTCGGGATTGGAACTGGAAGGCGTCATGTCGTTTTCCTTTGGTTGAGGTTGGGTTTGAATTGACGGCAATGTACCAATGCTGGAATAATTCTGCAAGGCGTGTCTTGTGTTATGAGCGCCACGCACTCAATGCTTTTTCCGCAAGCGATATTTCGCAACAACTCCATAGAGGCGTTCCGCCGGAACGTCGCTACGGCAATTAGCGAGACAAGCAACTGGAGCATGTCGGTAAAGGAAACGGCATTGGCCCCGCACTTGTCGGAAGCTTCTTTTGAAACTAAGCGTTGGGCAGCGGGAGTCCCTCGCTTTGAAGTCACCTTGCTTGAAAAAATAAAGGCCAGGTAAACAAGCAAAGATGAACCCTGGGTGGAGCAGCGACAGGCCATGAGAAAAGTCAGTGAGAAGATGATTTTGTTGCGCGACGGCAGCACAAAAGTCTTGAGTTTGATTGCATCACGACGTATGTTCGGTTGCAATTTTATTGAGACCTTCATATAGAGAGGAAAAATGTCGATTCGCACTGGTTCAATTGTCGCAGTTGTTTTGTTGTTTGCCTGCCATTTCACCAACCTACCCACTTATTCGCAAGCCACTCTCAGCGGTTTCATTCAAGATGCGAGCACGCGCGAGGCGTTGAT
Source organism: Candidatus Zhuqueibacterota bacterium (assembly GCA_013361015.1). Taxonomy (GTDB): domain Bacteria; phylum Zhuqueibacterota; class Zhuqueibacteria; order Zhuqueibacterales; family Zhuqueibacteraceae; genus JABWAN01. Next base: position 1,667 of record JABWAN010000214.1, read on the forward strand.
CGGCGCGAATGTGGTCGTGAAAGAAACGAAGCTCGGCGCGGCTTCGAACCTTTCCGGCTATTATGTTATCCCCGCGCTGCCCGTTGGAACGTTCGAGCTTGCGGTGAGCTATGTGGGATATGAAACGCACATGGAAAAAATCACGGTCGCAGCGGAGGATAAGCTCGTCAAAAATTTTTTGCTGCAACCGAGCGCGATCGCGCTCAAAGGCGTAACGGCCACTGCGACTCAAGAAGACGAGCCGCAGGATATCAACCTCGCACAGGTGAGCGTCACCACGCGCGAGATGCAGACCATGGCGCGTGTGGTGGAGGCGGACGTGTTTCGCTCGCTGCAATTTTTGCCGGGCGTGATTGCGCCTTCGGATTTCAGCACGGGTTTGGTGGTGCGCGGCGGGAATACGGATCAAAATCTCATCACGCTTGACGGCATCACGGTGTATAATCCTTCGCACGTGGGCGGATTGTTTTCGAACTTCATCACCGAGGCGTTGAAGGAAGCGAATCTGATGAAGGGCGGTTTCCCCGCGGAATATGGCGGGCGTATTTCTTCGGTGCTGCGCCTCACGAGCCGTGAAGGCAACAGCCAAAAATTCTCCGGCTCGGCTTCGATTAGTTTGTTGAGTTCGCAATCAACGCTTGAAGGGCCGGTGGGCAAGGGCGCATGGCTGCTCTCGCTCAGGCGCACGTATATCGATCAAATTCTCAATGCGGCGCGCAGCTTGAGCATTACGGATTTCGAGCTGCCGTACTATTTCTATGACGTGCAGGGCCACGTGTTTCAAGACCTCTCGCACAATGATCGCATTTCATTCAGCACGTATCTCGGTCGCGACGTGTTGGATTGGGAAGATCTCACGCTTGATTTGAATTGGGGCAATCGCACGTATGCGGTGAATTGGCGGCATTTGTTTTCGCAGCGTGTGTTTTCAAATTTCATGCTCGCGAGCAGCCGCTTCGATACGAAAGTGGGCGTGGGTAACGACGGCGGCTTGACGAGTTTGAATGAGATTGTCGATCATACGGCAAAGGGCGATCTCACATATTTCATCACCAACGCGCACGAGCTGAAGTTTGGTTTCGAAGCAAAGGACTTGAGATTTTCTTATGAGAATGAATTTGAGGATCGCGACTTGGGCAGCATTTTACAGGAGCCGAGCTATTTTGCGGCGTATGCGCAGGATAGTTGGCGGCCTTCGCTGCGTTGGGTGATACAGCCGGGCGTGCGCTTGAGTTACTTTAGCCGCGCGACGGAGAAGACACGTTTCGAGCCGCGTTTTTCTGCGAAGTATTTGGTGGGCGCAAAGTCTGCGCTGTCCCTTTCATACGGTCAGTTCAATCAATATATTTCCACAGTGCAAGATGAGCTGAATCCTTCGTTCATCGATTTTTGGTTTGCGTTCGATGAAACGGTTCCGCCTGCTAAAGCGAGCCATTACATTTTGGGATACGATACTGAATTGCCGTGGCACGGTCTGCAATTGAACGTCGAAGGCTATTACAAAGACATGTTCAATCTGCTCGCCTTCAAGGAGACGCGTTCATCGGTGACGGAGGAATTGGATTTCACCATCGTGAATATTTTCCGCCGCGCCAAAGGCGAGGCGTACGGCGGCGAAATTTATTTGCGCAAGCCGTTGGGAAGATTGAACGGTTGGTTGGGATATTCATTCGCGCACGTTTATAAAGACGGCGTGACGATCAACGACGTGAGCACGCGCTATCCGCCGAATTGGGACCGCCGGCACGCGTTGAATATTGTGGCGAATTACAATCTCAGCCGCAAGTGGGAGTTGAGCGCGTTGTTTAAATACGGCTCAGGATTTCCGTACACGCAAGCGAACGGCAGTTTTGAATATGATGAGCTCGGCACGCCCATCAAGCGCCGCGTAATTTTTGATGAGATCAACGGCGCGCGTTATCCGGCATATCATCGTTTGGATTTGAGTCTCACGCGCCACTATTATCACAGAACGTGGCAGATGGATTTGTTTTTGAATTTGGTGAATGTCTATAATCGCCAGAACGTGTTTTACTACATGTGGGACTTCGACGAGGACCCGGCCAAGCGCGATACGATTCCGCTGTTTCCGTTTCTGCCGAGCATTGGGGTGAGCGCGAAGTTTTGAGGAAGCTCAAGGTCGAGCGCTTTTGCGCGCGCGTTTCATGAATTGATTATTGGGTTTGCTCCTCCGCAGGATTGCGTTCTTCGTGTGGTGTGGTCGCCTCACGCGATTTCATAGCATCCCCATGCTGTTCCCTCACCGTATGAAAATAATCCCACACTCTCTGCGCCAATTCCGGCGTGATGCCGCTCACGAGCAGTAGCTCATCTACTGAAGCATTGCGCACGGCTGCGAGTGAGCCGTAAAATTTGAGCAGCGCATTGCGCTTTGCCGGGCCGATGCCGGGGATGTTGTTCAACTCCGAAGTCGTCGTGCGTTTGGTGCGCAGCGCGCGATGAAACGTGATGCCGAAGCGATGCGCCTCATCGCGAAGCTGCTGCAAGAGTTTCAATCCCGAAGACGAGCGCGGAATGTTTTGGGCGTCGCTCGCACCGGGCACGAACACTTCATCCAATCTCTTCGCCAATGCCGCGAGCGGAATTTCGATATTCAGCTTTTGCAACACGCCGAGCGCGGTGTTGAGCTGGCCTTTGCCGCCATCCACTAAAATCAAATCGGGCAACGGCAATTTTTCAGAGAGGGAGCCGGAGTAGCGGCGCTCAATGGCCTCGGCCATCATCGCGAAATCATCCGGCGTTTCTTTGCTTCGAATTTTAAATTTGCGATAGTCGGATTTCTTCGGCCTGCCGTCTTCGAACGTGACCATGGCGGCCACCGGATCCGTGCCTTGAATATTGGAGATGTCAAAACACTCGATACGCCGCGGCGGATTTTTCAAACGCAAATCGCGCTGCAATGCCGTGACGCTGTGCGGCACTTTCAACTTGGCCTTCATCTTTTGCAATTGCAGTTCTTGCAGCAGCAGCCGCGCGTTCTTCGCGCACATCTCCACCAGCTTCGCCTTCTCTCCGAGCTTGGGCGTGACGAGCTTGATCGCGCCGCCGCGTTTTGATTCCAGCCAAGTCTGCACTTCTTCCAGTTCCGGCATTTCGCAGGGCAAAACGATTTCTTCGGGGATGAAATCCGCCTTCAAATAAAATTGCTTGGTGAAAGAGGCGACGACGTTTTCATACGCTTCTTGAAACACGCCATTGAGATAATAATGCTGGCGGCCCACGATTTTCCCGTCGCGCACTTTGAACACCGCCCCGGCTGCGTCTTCGTCTTCCATGGCCACGGAAACGATGTCGCGGTCTTTCATATCATCGGCCACGACCTTTTGCCGGTATTGAAATTCTTCAATGAAGTGAATGCGGTCGCGCATCTTCGCGGCTTGCTCGAAGAACTTGTGCTCCGCGAGCGTGTTCATTTTCTCTTTCATCTCCGCAACGACTTGCCGGTCGCGGCCATTGATGAAATTCACGACCTGCTTCACCACTTTGCCATACTCTTCCTGAGAGACCAAGCCTTCGCACGGGCCGTCGCACTTCTTGATGTAATAATCCAAACAGAGTTTGTACTTCTTCTTTGCAATGATCTCCGGCGTGAAGTGATAATTGCAACTGCGAATAGGGAAGATGCGCTTCACGGTTTTGAGCAGCGCGCGCATTTGGCCCACGTCGGTATACGGCCCGAAGTATTGCGAGCCGTCGTTGATGATTTTGCGTGTGGGAAAGATACGCGGGAACATTTCATTGGTCACGCGAATGTAGGGGAAGCTTTTATCGTCGCGGAGATTGACGTTGTAACGTGGCCGGTATTCTTTAATGAGATTCATCTCGAGAATGAGCGCTTCCATCTCGGAATCGGTGACGATGATCTCGACGTCGTCGATACGTGAGAGGAGGCGCGCGGTTTTGGCATCGAGCGGCCGGCTCTCTTGAAAGTACGAGCGCACGCGGTGGCGCAGCACTCTGGCTTTGCCCACGTAGATGATTTTGCCGGTGCGATCTTTGAATTGATACACGCCCGGTTTAGCCGGCAGGTTGGCGAGCTTGTTTTCAAGTTCAGAAGACAAGGGAGTATCTAACGATTAAGGGTGAAGCGTTTCCGTAAGCGGATTTTTTGGGTAAGCGGATAAAGCAAAACTCCTATCCGCTTGTTCTGTTCCGTCCGCTAACAAAGAGCTTTTGAGGTGCGGCTGGTGTTCGAGTTATTTGAAATACAGCATCGCCGCAATGGCGAGCGCAATGATCGACATGGGCCAAATGAAAACGATCGTGCGTTTCAAGATGTCCAGTGTTTCAACTTTGGTGAAGGAGGCGATCCAAACATTGTGCGTGTTGGTGGGATCACAAACGCCCTGAATGGCGCCGAGCGAGGCGAGCACGGCCATGATGGCTTCGGGCCGCAACGCGCCGGTGGCGAGCATGATGCCCGCAAAACCGCTGCCCATGCCCCAAATATTCAGCGGGCCGCGATAGAGCGCAAGCGGCGCGAGCAAGCCGAACGTGACGACGAAAAGCACGGCGGAGGCCGGCATCGTGCTTGCGAGCAGCGGATGCAGCGCGGCGCGGACATTTTCGTGGCTCACGGTGGCCATGAGCATGCCGATACCGATAATGATGATCACCGGCGGCCCCGCGCTCTCAAAGCCTTCGAACACGGATTTGGTAAAAATCTGCAGAGTGTCATGGCGCACGGTGACGACGATCGCGAGCAACATGCCGGCTACGAAGGCCGCCGTGGTGTCCCAGTGCATTATGTGCACGAGCAGCAGCGGCACGAGTGGCGAGAGCAGCGCAAAAAGTGTACGCCGGCTCGCCTTCCGTTTGCATGCGAACCAAACTGCCACACTCGTCCAGAGCAGGAAGGGGGTGAGCACAAGCAGACCATTGATCAAGGCTTCGAAAGGAGTGGCGGCTGAGCCGGCATGCGTGGCGCGCAACTCTGGCAAGAACTTCGATACGGCAAGTACGTTGATGAGCAAGAAGAGCAAAGATAACACGGCGAGCTGGCCCGGTTGTGAGGAGACCAGTAGTGTGAATAACAGACCGACAATGAACGAGGGCACGATGGGCCAGTGCAGAAACAGGGTGCAGGCCAGCGGCACGATCGGCGCAAATAACGCCAAGCGCCGCAGAACCGGCATGGCGGTGACAGTCTCTTCCGCAGGCTCCGGCCAAAAACGATGAAGCTGTGAGCGCCGTAATGAGATGAAGCAGAACAGCGTCCCCACGGCGAGAAACAAGCCAAAGACGACAAGCATGAATTGACGCACCTGCGCTTGCTCCAGCCCGAGCACACTGATGTAAAGCTGCCAATTGCTGAGGTTCAATGTGCCGCCCATGGCGAGGCCGAGGAGCATAATACACGCAGCGGTAACCGGAGAAACGCCGACGCTCAACATGATCGGAAGAATGATTGAACCGACCATGATCACGGTTCCCAAACCACCGAGCGCCGTGAACAATATCGCGGTGACCAGCATGAGCAGAAAAGAGAGCAGAAACGGTCGCTCGCCCCCCAGTTCCGCGGCATAACGCACCAAGGTTTCGGCAATACCTTGATTCTTGATGAAGAGTGCGAGCATGCTTCCAAAGATGGCCGCCATGAGCGCCGGACCGAAACGCAACGGCCCTTCTTCCAAAATTTGTTCGAGAATGTATTCGTGCGGTATGTTTGCGACTAACGCGAAGAGCAGCGCCATCACCGGCAAAGCCAGCATGGCAGAAATGCGCTTCAAGTAGAGCAGTACTACGAACGCTAGAAAAATCGCGAGCAGAAAAAACGCTACGAGCATGTAGCCGACTCCGTCATGAAAAGAGCTGCAATTGCGAGCCTTGCCACGAAACTCGCAGGTGAGCTGCAAAAAAGCCTAACCAAAGTAGGGAGCTAGGCTTCCAAAGTCAAACGGAAATTCGTCACGAATTCGTGCGCAAACGCGTGCGCGGCGACTTCTTCATCATGTGCAGTAAGCTGCGGAATGGTGAGATGGGAAGGCAACACCTCTTGGTAGGAATTGGCGACGAGGCCATGAAACATCTCGTGCGCACACGCGAGCGCAAACGCCTGCGGCAGATGCGAGAACTTGCGTTGCAACGGCGCACGATAGAGCCGGATGGTTTTGGTATCGCCTT
>JABWAN010000215.1 GCA_013361015.1 Candidatus Zhuqueibacterota bacterium
GATCGCATCATTGGCCTGCCGGTGAAGGCTTCCGACTATTCGCATCCGGTGTTCGCCGAGGACAAATTGTATTACAACCGCAAGGGCAGCGCCGATGAAAAAAGCCTGTTGCTCATGTATGATTTGAAAGAGCAAAAGGAAACCGAACTGGGGACCATCGACGGCTACGAGATTTCGAGTGATCAAAAGAAAATGCTCGTGGGGCAGGAGAGATCATATGCGATCATCGACTTGCCCAAAGGCAAGGTCGAAGTGAAAGAGAAGCTCGATCTTTCCGGCATGGAAATGACCTTGCGCCGGCATGAAGAGTGGCGTCAAATTTTCAACGAATGCTGGCGGCAAATGCGCGATTTCTTCTATGCGCCCAATATGCACGGCGTGGATTGGGCTGCGACGCGCAAGAACTATGAGCCGCTCGTGGCGTCCGTGAATCATCGCAACGATTTGACCTACCTCATCGGCGAGATGATCAGCGAGCTGAATGTGGGCCATGCCTACATCGGCGGCGGCGACCGGCCGACGGTGAAAAAAATGACCACCGGGTTGCTCGGCGCAGAATTGGAAAGAGACCCGGCCTCGAAATACTATCGCATCAAAAAAATTCTGCGCGGGCAAAATTGGGACAAGTCTCTGCGCTCGCCGCTCACGGAGATCGGCGTCAATGCGAAGGAGGGAGATTACATTCTTGCCGTGGACGGCAAGCCCACCAACACGATGACGAACATTTATGAAGCTTTGCTGAACACCGTCGACAAGCAGGTGAAGCTGCGCCTCAATGCGGCCGCCTCGTTGGCGAACAGCCGCGAAGTGACGGTGATGCCGATCGGCGACGAAGCCAATCTGTACTACTTTGATTGGGTGCAAAGCAACCTCAAAAAAGTGCACGACGCCACAAACGGCAAAGTGGGTTACCTCCATGTGCCGGACATGGGAGCGAATGGGCTGAACCAGTTTGTGAAGTATTACTATCCGCAAACGCGCAAGAAGGCTTTGATTGTGGACGTGCGCGGCAATGGCGGCGGCAATGTTTCTCCGATGCTGATTGAGCGCCTGCGCCGTGAGATTGCGATGATCACCGTGGCGCGCAACACCACGCCCGCGCCCAATCCCGATGGCATGATTTACGGACCGCTGGTTTGTCTCGCCGATGAATTTTCCGCGTCCGACGGCGATATCTTCACATTCCGTTTCAAGAAGTACGGGCTCGGCAAGGTAATCGGCAAGCGTACGTGGGGCGGTGTGGTGGGCATTCGCGGCTCATTGCCGCTCGTTGATGGCGGCGCATTGTTCAAGCCCGAATTTTCACGCTATGACGTGGAAGGGAAGGAATGGCTCATGGAAGGTTATGGTGTCGATCCGGATATCATGATTGACAATGATCCTGCCAAAGAATTTGCCGGCGAAGATGAGCAATTGAACAAAGCCATCGAAGTGATTCTCACCGAGCTGCAGACGAAAGAGAAGACGATTCCGCCGCTGCCGGCTTATCCGAATAAGAATTGAAGCGAAACGCATGTACCGCATCGTTTATCCTTATCTCTTTTTGCTCGCTTTAGGTTTGTCCCTTTGGTTCGTGCCGTACGCGCGGCGGCTGGCAATCAAACTGCGTGTGATCGATTTGCCGCATGAACGCAAGGTGCACGAGGGCATTCGGCCACGCTTGGGGGGGCTTGCCATTTATGCCGCCTTCATGCTGGCGTTGGGCTTGCAGCTCGCCGGATTTTTTTTATGGAAGAACGCGGCATGGTTTGTGGAAAGATTTCCCGTGCTCGCAGCGCAGGCAGAAATGCTCGTGCAGGCCTTGCCGCGTTTGGGCATTATTCTGCTGGGCGCAACCATCATGTTGGTGTTGGGCTTCATTGATGATCGCCGCGGCCTCGGGTTTTCATACAAAATAAAATTTGCCGCGCAGTTTCTCGCAGCAGGAGTATTGTTGCTGGGCGGCATCAGCACAACGTTCATGCCGGTAGCGTGGATGAATTATCTCATCACCATTTTCTGGGTGGTGGGCATTACCAACGCCTTCAATCTGCTGGATAATATGGACGGCCTCGCCGCCGGCGTCGCGTTAATTGCGAGTTTCATGTTTGTCATCATCACCGTGGCGCAAGCGCAGTTTTTTTCCGCGATGATCTTATGCCTCCTTGCCGGCGCGGTTGCGGGTTTTCTGTATCACAATTTCTATCCGGCAAAAATTTTCATGGGCGATACCGGCAGCCATTTCATCGGTTACATGCTCGCTACGTTGTCGATTACGAGCAGCTACGTGGTGCCGGAGAGCGTGAACCTGTTGCCCGCACTCATGCCGCTTCTGATTTTGAGCTTACCGATATTCGATACGCTTTCGGTTATCGTCATTCGCGTGAAGGAACATCGCCCGATTTTTCAAGGCGACCGCCGCCACTTTTCACACCGTTTAGTGGATTTGGGCATGAGCCAGCGCGGCGCGGTGGTGTTCATTTATTTGGTGGCGGGATGTATCGGTTTGGCGGCGGCATTGTTGCCCTATCTTCCTCTGTGGGGGCAGATTTTGGTTTTGCTCCAAACGGTTTTGATCTATGTGATGATTACCATTCTCATGCACGTGGCACGCCGCGCGCATGAGAACTTGCAAACCGAGACCTCGGCAACACATGCGCGTGCAAACCTGAGAACATGAGCCGCGCCACGAAACAGAATTTGGATTTGGAATTCTCGAAAAGCTTTCTATTTTAGCGCTCACTAGTTGAAGCGCCACGCACTCTAAAAGTGCGTGGCACTTAAATGATAACCCTGAAAGGAGTCATTGATGTCTCATCCGGTTGTCTTGACCGACGCCAACTTCTCGCAAGAAGTGCTGCAATCCGACAAGCCCGTGCTGGTAGATTTCTGGGCGGAATGGTGCGGCCCATGCAAGATGATTGCGCCTGCGATCGCGGAGCTGGCGAAGGAGTATGCCGGCAAAGCGAAAATTGCCAAGCTTGATGTGGATAGCCATAATTTGATTGCCGGGCAATATGGAATTCGTAGCATCCCTTCTTTGTTGATCTTCAAGAACGGCAAAGTCGTCGATCAAATCGTCGGCGCCGTGCCCAAGCAACGGCTCAAAGAGCGTTTGGACGCGAATCTGTAATCGTTTGGCGCAGCGCATGGTTTGAACTCAAAAAGCATCCGAAGACGGATGCTTTTTTGTTTTAGGAGGTTCGTGAAAACCCATTATGACGTTCTGATCGCAGGCGGCGGGCCGGCAGGCTTGAGCGCCGCATACACCGCAGCTAGCGCCGGGCTGCAAGTTGCGCTCTTCGAGCGGAGCAAAGAAATCGGCTACCCGATTCATACCAGTGGCGGAAGCTGGATTCACGAGCTGCGCGCGCTAGGCGTCCCCGATCGTTATATGCACCCGATTCGCACCGGACGTTTTATTGCGCCGGCTGCCGAGGCCGAATTCAGTTATGAGGAGCCGCCGAGTTGCATTTTGGATGTGCGCGGCTTGTATCAGTATCTCGCGGTGCTCGCAGCGCAAGCGGGTGCGGCGATTTTTCCAGGCTGCCAAGTTGAAGCGGCATTGTGCACGAACGGCCGGCCGCAGGGCTTGCGTGTGCGTGCGCGCGGCGATTTTTTTGCTCCGTTGTTGATTGATGCTTCCGGCATTGCAGGTGTGATTGCAAAACAACTCGGATTGCGCGGCGAGTTCGCGCGTTATGGCGTCGGCGCCGAAGCGGATGTCGTTGCTCCGCAGTGGCCGCAGGATACCATTGCATTTTTGTTTGGCAGTGTGGCGGTTCCGGCAGGCTATGGCTGGATTTTCCCGCATGGCGAGAATCGTGTGCGCGTTGGCATTGGCGTAATCCGGCCTGACGGCTCTTGCGAGCCGCGCAGCGCGCTGATGAATCTCTTAACTACCGCCCATGCGCGATTCAATTGCGAGGCGCGCGGCATTATCGAATTGCATAGCGGCAGTATTCCGAGCGTTGCGCCGATGGCGCGCGCATCCTCGCACGGTGTACTCGTGGTGGGGGATGCCGCTGCGCTCATTTCAACTTTGTTGGGCGAGGGAATCCGCTTTGCGATCGCACTGGGGCGCTGGGCCGGAGAAGTGGCGGCGCAAGCGCATCATGCTGGCAGGTTCGATGCGGATTTTCTCGTGCGTTATGATAAAGGCTGGCGTACGCGTTACGGTCGCATGTTCTCTTGGGCGCAAAAGATCAATCGTCGCATTGCAACTTATGATGATCGGCAGTGGAACGAAAAAATAAAAATGCTTTCGGAATTGCCGGCGCGAGCGATTCCACCGCTGTTGCAAGGGGAATGGGCGAATCGCGCTCTGCTTAACGCCGTTTGGCGGCGCCGCAAGACGCTCGGCCACACTCTGCTCAAATCTGTTGCAAGCTGGTCATGACTGTTGCACTTGTTTTGCACAAAGCAAAGCTTACGCGAACACCACACACTGATTATATCATATCATTGCTGCGTAAGAGCTGTGATTCATGCAAAAGTTGGGAAAATCACACTTGATTTTTTAGGAGTGGTTGTCTACATTGCGCGCGTCATAAATTTTTTTTCTTTGAAAATTTGACACTCAAGCATCGCGCATATTGTGATCAAATGATTGCCCGCTTGAGGGGAGAAACGCGCCGACCGATGCCATTATTGAACCGCAGCGCCTCACACATCTTGCTTCTGCAGCAGCCGGTTCGGACGCACTCGTTTAGGAATTCAACTACGCACAACAGCACGAGGACAACACGATGATGGCATTGATCATGGCCGGTGGCTCCGGCACGCGCTTTTGGCCGAAAAGCCGAGAAAGTCACCCCAAACAACTTTTGCAAATTGTCGGCGAAGGCACCATGCTGCAAAATACGGTGCGACGCCTGGATCCATTGATTCCATCCGAGCGCATTTTTATTGTGTGCAAGGAAAATCAGCGGGAGGCAATTTTAGCGCAGGTACCGCAATTGCCCGCGGAGAATATCATCGTTGAACCATGGGGCAAAAGCACGGCGCCGTGCATCGGACTTGCAGCTTTGTTCATGCGGAAGCGCTTTGGGGACGAGGTGATGGTAGTGCTGCCGGCAGATCACCTAATCGGACCGGCGGAAAATTTTCGTGAGACGCTTGCAACTGCCGGCAAAATTGCCAGTGAAAACCCGGTTTTGATCACCATCGGCATTCCCCCGACTTTTCCCGCGACCGGCTACGGCTATATTCAATGCAGTGAGGAAGCTTTAGGCAACGGTAAGATCAAAGCGTTGAAGGTCAAGACCTTCGCCGAGAAACCCAATCTTGAGACCGCGCAACGTTTTCTGGCCAGCGGCGATTTCCTGTGGAACAGCGGAATGTTTGTGTGGCGTACTTCCACAATCATGGATCAGCTTGAAGAGCATTTGCCGCAATTGAACGACGGCCTGCTCGAAATCGATCGCCATCTGGGACAGCCTACCCAACACGAGACTATCGGACGTGTTTATCAACAAACCAAAAGCATCTCCATTGATTACGGCGTGATGGAGAAAGCGACCAATGTCGTGGTTTTACCTGCCAATTTCGCGTGGAATGACATCGGAAGTTGGGACGAAGTTTACAAGCTCTCGGCAAAGGACAAAGACCACAACGCGCTTGGAAACGGCGAGCACGTGCTCTATGAATCCACCGGTTGTCTAGTTGATGTGAAAGATAGAGTGGTTGCAACCGTGGGTGTGCAGAATCTCATCGTGGTCGAGAGCGAGGGCGCACTGTTAATCTGCACGCGCGAACGTGCCCAAGAAGTAAAAGAACTGGTCGATCTTCTCAAGCGCAAAAAGATGACGGAATTGCTTTAAGCCATGAAAGAAGAAGAGATACTCTCCGGTTTGGAAAAAATTCTAGAAAGCCTTGGCATCGAGTTGCGTTATGAAAAGGGCGATTTTTCCGGCGGCTATTGCGTGCTAAAGGAAAAGCCGATGATGATTGTGCAGAGCACTTTGAGCGAGGCGCAGAAGATCAAAGCGCTGGCACGCGAACTTGCGCAAATGGATTTGCAGAATGTTTTTATCGTACCGGCCCTGCGTGAGGTCATTGACGAAGTGGCAGGTACCAACGCAGTACAAAATTAACGATTTCGAGGAGGAACCTTAACCAGGGCATGTTGAAATCATATGGAGAAACCAGAGCTTATTTCGTATTTCAATGAAGCGACCTTCATTCCGGCTTTGCAGTCACGCAGTAAAGACGCGGCGTTGGATGAGCTGGTAAATTGTTTCGTCTCCGCAGGCCTGGTTCGCAACGGCGCGATCGTGCTGGAGATGATCAAACGGCGTGAAGAACTGGGCAGCACCGCCATCAATCACGGCATCGCCATCCCGCACGGACGCACCACCGCGGCTGCAGACGTGATGATCGCCTTCGGTTATTCCAAACGCGGCCTCACGTGGGGCGCGATGGACGGCAAACCGGTTCATCTCATCTTTATGGTACTCGCGCCGCCGCAAGAGCAAAACAACAAATATCTTCCCGTGCTCGGACGTTTGGTCGAAGTCTTGAGCCATCCCGCTGAACGAGAAAAATTCACGCAAGTCACTACCTTCGCCGAATTCACCAATCTACTGAAAAGCTGATCATGGTCGAAAAGATTAAAACTCAAATCGAGTTCTTGGTGGCGCTGCAAGACCTCGATATTATGCTCAAAGAAATTGCAGAAGTGAAAGAGTTGGGTTTTGAGGTGAATGCGGAAGGCGCAGCCACGCTTACGCGCGCGCGCGCGGAATTGGTGCAGAACATCAAGAAGCAATTGCTTACAAATTATGAACGCCTGCGTGGCCGCTACAAACGCGCCATTGTGCCCGTAAAAGAAGACACGTGCCTCGGCTGCTTCATGCGCGTGCCCACCTCGATCACCGCGCAAGGCCGCACCGATATGGAAGTCTTGAGCTGCGAAAACTGCGGCCGGATTCTTTACTGGCTGAGTTGAATGGGTTGGATATTAGATTGAGGGAGTCATGGAGTGTTGGATTGATGGCTTACAATACTCCAGCAGTCCATGACTCCAGCGCTTCATTTCTCAGAGGGGTTTGTCGTAGATGCGATAGCGTTTGTAAATTTCCGCCCCCAACAATTTCATCCCGCGATTGATCGCGTCGTTGTTCTCCAACGTCCACGAAAATTCTCCGCTATCAAAACCGGCAGCCACCGGACGCCGAAACGTTTCCATGTAAAGCGCGGCGCCGATGCCGCTGACGGATTGCAGTTTTTTCACCACGCCTAAAGTCAGCACGCGGAGCGTGTGTATTTTGCGAGAGTGATACAGAACTTTGAAAATGCCAAAGGGCAGCAAGCGCCCGTTGATCTTGCGCAACGCCTCGTTGAGGTCGGGAAGCGAGAGCGAGAACCCGACCGGTTCGCCGTTCTTTTCCACAATCATGACCAGCCGAGGATCAACTACGGGCTTCAAATCTTTCGCCATGTGGTCGAATTCTTCCTCGGTCATCGGCACGAAGCCCCAGTTGTTGCTCCACGCATCGTTATAGATCTTTTTGATGGCAACCACTTCGGCATCAAAGTTTTTCATATTGAGATTCCGCAGCACCAACCCCTCGTCTTGCAAAACCTTTTCTCCCACCCGCACGATTTTAGGATTCAAACCAATATCCTTGTGCATCCACCAAGCATAGAGATCCATCGCTTTCGTGAAGCCGCGGCCTTCGATAAGATCAACATAGTATTTGGGATTATATGTCATCATCACGCGCGGGCTGGCTTCGAAGCCTTCGACGAGCAAGCCGCAGGTCTCGTTGGTCGAATAGTTTGCCGGGCCGCGCAAAACGTTC
>JABWAN010000216.1 GCA_013361015.1 Candidatus Zhuqueibacterota bacterium
GGGAAGGGCGCTGGGCTGCGGGTGCTGGCTGACGGACGCGAGTTGGCCTCTTTGAATCAACTCGGCAAGACCACGGCGAGGCTTCCGTCGGTGAGCGACGCAGTTGCCTCCGCGTCGAATCGAAGTTCCGCGCTTCACCGCATGAACTTCGCTGTGAACAACGATGGTGATTACTATCCGCAGGTTACGGCCACGTTCACGGCTCCGAAAACGTCACTCGATAAGGTCAACGACGGTAACTACTGGTATACGATCCATCCGCCGAATCGCTGGTCGGCGGTCGGCTCCAGCAATGCGAGCGATTCCATCGAGATCGATTTTGGGACGGCGCGTCGCATCGACACGGTGAAGCTCTACTTCCTCGACGATTCCGATTCTGTGACTAATCCGCGGAACGAAGCCACGAAGGTTGTAGCGCCGGCCGGTTTTACGCTTGAGTTCCACGATGGTTCGAGCTGGCAGACGGTTCCTGATCAAAAGCGGGTGCCGGAAACGCCCTCGGGCCATCGGCCAAATACCATCCAGTTCGCCGCGCGCGACATTCGGAAGCTGCGCGCCACGTTCACTCACGCAAAGGGCGGCTTCACGGGGCTGACGGAGTTCGAAGCCTGGGGCGAGGGAACGAGGCCCTACGTCGCGCCGCCCGCGAAGCCCGGGAATCTTGCTTACAACCCGACCGCTCAGGGATTCCCGAAAGCGAGCGCGTCGCATTCGGATGTTTACGGTGGCGTGCCGAAGAGCGCGATTGATGGTCGCATCATTTACAAAACCACGCCGGTGAATCGCTGGACGAGCTACGGCTCACCGAACACCAACGACTGGCTGGAGGTTGAGTTCGCGGAGCCGAAGGAAGTGAGTCGCGCGGAGCTTTACATCTTCGACGACCGCGGAGGCGTGCAGGCTCCTGCGAATTACACCGTGCAGTATTTCGCCGACGGTCAGTGGCGCGAGGCGGTGAATCAAGTGAAGTCTCCGACGCTGCCGACTGGCGGCACGATGAACACCGTTACGTTTGGCAAAGTTTCCACGTACAAAGTCCGAGTGGTCTTCACGCACAAAGGCAAGGCGCGGAGCGGGGTGACGGAACTGGAGCTGTGGAAGGAGTAAAGGCACCGCCATGAATCGTCGCGACTTCATCAAGCTCACTTCCGTCGCTGCCGTTCCGCTGCTGTTCGAGGGCTGCGCGGCCGTTCGGGAAGGTCGCGCGTTCCCAGTGGAGGAAGCGACGATTCCGCAACTACAGGAAGCGATGACGGGCGGGCGACTGACGGCGGTGGGCCTGACCAAGGCTTACCTTGAACGCATCGCGCAGATCGACAAGGCTGGTCCGAAGTTGAACTCAGTGATTGAACTAAATCCAGACGCGCTCGACATCGCCCGACAGCTCGATGCGGAACGAAAAGCGAAGGGGCCGCGTGGTCCGTTGCACGGCATCCCGGTGTTGTTGAAGGACAACATCGATACGCACGATCGCATGATGACCACCGCTGGATCGCTGGCCTTGGTCGGTTCCATCGCGCCGCAGGATGCCACGGTGGCGCGCAAGCTCCGCGAGGCGGGTGCGGTCATTCTCGGCAAAACGAATCTGAGCGAATGGGCGAACTTTCGTGGTGATCGCTCGACCAGCGGCTGGAGTGGTCGCGGCGGGCAGACGCGAAATCCCTACGTGCTGGATCGCAATCCGTCTGGCTCCAGCTCCGGTTCGGCGGTGGCGGTTTCGGCGAACCTTTGCGCGTTCGCCATCGGCACGGAGACGGATGGCTCCATTGTATCTCCGGCGTCGCACTGCGGCATCGTCGGGCTCAAGCCTACGCTGGGGCTCATCAGTCGCGCGGGAATTATTCCCATCGCGCACAGCCAGGATACGGCGGGTCCGATGACGCGGACCGTGATGGATGCGGCTGTCGTGCTGGGTTTGCTGGCGGGCGCGGACACGCGGGATTCGGCCACGGCGCGTTCGAACCCGGAGGATTACACGCGTTACCTCGAGGTGAACGGGTTGAAGGGCGCGAGGATTGGGGTCGCGAGAAAATTCTTCGGACGCAGCGCGAAGGCGACGGCGGTTCTCAATCAAGCGATCGATGTGATGAAGTCCGCGGGCGCGGAGATCATCGATCCTGCGGAGTTGCCAACGCACGGCCAATTCGGTGCCGCCGAGATGCAGGTGCTGTTGTATGAGTTCAAGGACGGGCTGAATCGTTACCTGGCATCGCTCGGTCCGAAGGCTCCCGTGCGGAACATCGACGACGTCATCGCGTTCAATGAACGAAACCGCGAGCGGGAGCTGGCGGCGTTTGGACAGGAGACGATGATTCGCTCGCGATCTATGAGTATTTCTTGATGCAAGGCGATACGCTTCACAAAGTCATTGTCGATGCCCGTAAGGGCGCAGTCGACACGATTATTGTGGAGCCACAACAGGGCAGAACTTTGTTGCAAGCACGGCAAATCGCACAGGCGCGCGCGGAAGCCGCGGCATTGGCGGCAGTGCAAGGAGAAATCATACGTTGGAAGCTGAAGAAAAGCGAAGGCGTATGGTTTTACAAGTTTCGTGTTGCAACGCCCAAAGGCAAGCTTAAGGACGTTTTTGTTGAAAAAAATAGCTTTGAAGTGAAGCGCGTGCGCAAGCATGAAGAAGTGGAATTGGAACACTAACGAACGACAAATCCATCTTTGCGGGTTAGAATGCGTAACCCGTCTCGAGTGAGAAAATTGTGTTGCGCAAATCTTCGCTATACTCCGAACGGCTGATTTGGCTGTCGAAATTCGCGATCGCGCTTAGTTGCCATCGCGGATTAATTTGCCAGGAAAGAAAGAGCAGGAACGAATTACTATTATGATTAGGGTTCGGATTGAACGCCGTGGCGTCGCCTACAGGTGAATCGGGATAGATGCGCGCTTCGAACACGTGGCTCGCGCTCATCAGGAAACCGCTCGTGCTCAACAAATCCAAGCCCAACGTGAAACCGTTCGCATAATAATCTTCATAAAAGTCGTGCACGAATGAAAGCTGGGGATCGTCCGCTGAAGCTGCCTGTTTCGTGCTGTTGACCTGTAAGAGAAAAATGTAACCAAAGCTCGCCTGCCAATCCTTCCAAATTTTGAACTGCAATTTCGGGTTGATCCTCGCGTTTAGAAAATCCGGTGTGTAAACGCTCGGGATCTCGTATTGTCGTAAAGTGAGATCGCCTTCGAGCCGCAAGCCCGCGCGCTCCGTGAATCCGATGGTAAGATCGGCGCGTAGAAATTCCTCTTGATACGTGTTCTGGAACGTGCTGTCCGGAACGCCGAGCGGATAAACACGGCGACGCCAAATGTTTTGCACGAAGATCGCCGAGCTTTCCAGTGCATGCTGCGACACGCTGGCCTCAATGCGATGCTCAAGATAATCTTCCCGTGAAAAACGCGGATGTGCGCGTGCGCCATATTGATAGCGTGCTTCCAAACGCGTCGCAACACCCGCGGAATAAACCGCACGCATGCCGATTTCGTTGTGTAAGTAATTTGGACTGAACTCCTTTTCTGCACCGTAGCGCCGCACGCGAAATTCATCACCCACCTCGACCGTCACGTGCTTGCCCAACTTTACTCCGCCTTGCAGGAGACTGGTATTCTGCCAATAGCGCAAGCCGGAAGTATCGCGATAAGAAGTCGCTTCAAAACGATTCTCCGCGCGCCAATTGGTTTCCTGCCCGAGTGCATTCTGCGCAGCAAATTCGAGCAAACCGTTATGATACTCGCGGCTGGTCTTGAGCAATGAGAAAGCGCGAAGATCCCACGCCGTGCCGCCGGAACGAGAGACATGAAAGCGCGCGCCCGCAAATGGATTCGCATTGTCTTGCACAGAGCGCCGCTCCAAATTGGCATACAGGAGTTCCAAATCTTCGTTGCCCAACTCGTATTCCAAGCGCGAAAGATCGATGCCAAGGAGCGCTTCATGCTGCCATCGCCATGCAGGTTTGGAGGAAGAGTAAGAGAGAGGAGTCCACGACTGCGTAGAAGTTTGCGGAGGGGCACTGGCTTTCGAGTCGGTGGCAATCAGCTCCAACGCCGTTTCGAGCAACATTTGCGCGGTGATATAATCCGCCTCCTTCGCAAAGCTTCCAGCCTCGCGCAAGATTTCCACGACGTTTAGATATGTGGAAGTTTCCGCCTGCAAGTGCTTCCTAAGCAACCAGCGTTGCACGCGCAACTGCGCGATTTGATATGCCGACGCTTCGCTCCATTCGAGGAGCGTGGTATCTGCAAACGCGCCTGTTCCCGGATTCGGCAAATCAGATTGTGTCTGCGCGAACAAATCTGTCTGTCGCGCCAACACTGTAAGCGCCGCGAGGCAGAAGAGCAGAGTGTGCAAGCAAGTTTTATGTAATCGAGGCAACATCAACGCCGAAGCTTTTGTTTTCGAGCAACAGCACTTGATAAGATCACTGCGACAGATTCCACGAGCAATAATACGTAATAGTCCATCCCGTTGCGGCCAGTGCCCAGTGTAAAACAAGCCTCCTAGCCGAATTACAGCACAATTGCCATACGAGCGAGAAACGGATGATCTGCATGCTGGCAACATGCGAGGTTTGCAGTTGCGGTTTGGCTTCCATGCCAAGCTTCTTCTGCCTGCTGTTCGAATGCACGAATTTGCCTCGCATCTATTGTCGTGCTAGTCGAATTTGCTCAGTCGCGAGTTGATCGACGCGCTCATTGTAGTCCACGCCCGCATGGCCGGGCACTTTTTCCCACGTGACTTTGTGCGTTTGCATCAAGCCGTCCAACTCCTGCCACAGATCGGTATTCAGCACCGGCTCCGTCTTATTCTTGCCGCGGCGCCAACCGTTGCGCTTCCAACTTTCCAACCAACCTTGTTGGAAGCAATTGATGAGATACGCGCTATCGGAATAGATCGTCACCTCGCACGGTTTGCGTAAAGCTTTGAGCGCCTCAATTGCGGCGGTCAGTTCCATGCGGTTGTTCGTGGTTTGCGGATGATAGCCGCTCAATTCCTTCTCGCGCTTGTCGTGAATCAAGATCGCGCCCCAACCACCAGGTCCGGGATTGCCGGAACACGCACCATCGGTATAGATTTTTATCTTATCCATATGATAGATTTTCGGCGAGCTTCATAGTTCGTCCTTCAGAAGAAATCCTTTTCAGCACCGGGAAGAAGCTTATTGGAGATGCTGCTGAACACGCAAAAAGATTCTGAATGACAGATTAGGGAGGCGCTCTCTGGTAGTGAACTAGCCGATCGCCCGCAGCGCTTCCTTCGCACTCTCCATTGCGCCGACGTTGTAATGTGCCTCGAGAATTTTTCCTTCCGGGCTGATAACGAAATGACTTCGAATCACACCGGTTAGGCTAAAAATGAGAAAAGACTTTTCGCCCCAGACGCCATAGGCCTCGGCAATTTTATGATCGGCATCGACCAACAGGGTGAATGGCAGCTTATACTTGCTCTTGAACTTCACGTGGCTCGCCACACCATCAGGACTCACGCCAAGCACGATGGCGTTTTTTTCTACGATGACCTCGTAGTTGTCGCGGAATCCGCATGCTTGGATTGCTCAACCCGGGGTGTCGTCTTTCGGATAGAAATACAGAATCACCGTCTGGCCGCGTAAATCACGCAAGCGCAGTGTTTGGTTTTGATCGGTGAGGGCCTCGAAATCCGGCGCTTCATCACCGAGATTGAGTTTTGCCATCATGCTTCCTTTCCTTACTGTGTACCGCCCCCGTACCTTCGTCGAATAATTTGCTATGGAAAGGGGAAAAGTCCAAGGGATTTTTCTGCAAAAAAAGACTTGCCAGTTTCAAGACGGCTTATTATGTTTGGAAACCAGAAATACGAATTGAGTTTCCGGAGCTATTTGACCGATTCCAGGCCGTCTTTCGCCAAGGAACTCTGGGGATGTTTGTAATGCCGATTTTACCCTATTCTGTATGCATTTTTTGCAAGAATCGCGAAGAAGACCGTTATGAGTTTTTGGTATGTGGCGATCCTATTAGGCTTTTTGCTTTGTCGATTGGACCGCTGGAAACTCTGAATACCAAATTAGTTTTTTATGGACGAACTGCAAAACCTCGAGCCGCGCACCCGAATCTTGCTGAAGGCCAAAGAAAAATTTGCCGCAGCCGGCTACGGCAAGACTGCCATGAGCGAGCTTGCCACCGAGCTGGGTATGAGCAAGAAAACACTCTACAAGTTTTTCCCCACCAAGCTCAAGATCGCCGAGGCGATCATCGAACAGACTTTTTCCGAAGTGAATCACCGCGCAGACGCCATTCTGGCAAGTCCCCTGCCTGCGGTCGAGAAGCTGCTGCGCGTGGTGCAAATGATCGTCGAGCACAATCATCGTTTCGCCACCAAAGCCATGCTCGCGAGCCTGAGCAGTCATCTGCCGCACCTTTGGCAGCGCATCGAAAAGTTTCGCCGCGAACGCATGAGCAAAAATATCATCACCGTTTTCGAGCAAGGAAGAAAAGAAGGCACGGTGCGCGAAGGCTTTAATCGCGAAATGTTTTTGTATTTCTTGCTCGGCGCGATCCATGAAGGCATGGGCCCGGAAGTTCTGGTGCACTCTTCTTATTCAATGGGCGAAGCGCTGCACGGGCTGATTGATTTTTTCCTAAATGGCGTGCTCACGCCCGCCGGCCGCGCACAATATGAAACTCTCAATAATGCCAGTGTGAAAAACGTCTCGTTTGAAAGTCAAGGCCAGGTCGCGCAGAGTCGCAAAATTCGAAAAAGGAAATAGCATGAAATTTCACATAACACTGTTCTACGTTTTGCTGGCGAGCACCAGCGGTCAGGCGCAAGCACCCTTGCCTCTCGAAGAAGCCTTGCGGCTCGCACGACAAAACAACTTGCAGCTTAAGAAGCAAGAGCAGCGTCAAAAATTTGCAGAGCTGGAAGTGGCGATCAAACGCGGACAGCGCTTGCCCTCGCTCGATTTCAATGCGAGCACTTCTTATACTGATGAGATTGCGAAGCTCGATATTCCCGTCGACAAATTAGGCCTGCCTTTGCCGCCGAACTTTGCTGCGCCTAGTGTGGAGTTAGGTGGGCACGATCGCACGGATTTTGCGCTCGGTGTACGCCAACCGATTTTCACGGGCGGTCGCTTGCGCACGCTGGTTGATCTGGCAAAAACTGCATTAGCAAGCGAAGAAACCCGGCTCGCGTTTTTGCAGCAACAAACCGCCTATCAAGTTCATCTGCTCTTCTATCAAGCACAAAATCTCAAAAAGGAAAATCGTATTCAAGCCTCGAGCTTGAATCGGCTCACGACGCAATTGACGCAAATGCGCCATCTCTTGCACGCCGCGCAAGTTGTGGCTTACGACACGTTGCAGGTCCTTAATCAAGCTTTGCAAGTGAAAATTCTGATGGAGCAGAACTTGCGTGATCAACGGCTCATGGATTTGCAAATGGCGCGCGTGCTCGATCTCGCTGCAGCACGGCCCATAGCGGAAATCGAGTTGCCGCAGGTTGGCGCGTTTGGCCTTTCGCTCGATAGTTTGAAAGCAGCGGCGCGACAATCTCGACCCGAGCTGCGCAGCGTGCAACTCGGGCAGAAATCCTCACAGCTCAATCGCAAAATGGCGCGCGGAAATTATTTTCCGGAGATCGGCGCAGAGGCCAAGTATCATTATGGCAAACCCGCTCTGAATCAAGTTGCCAACGAATGGATGGATTACACAACCGTCGGCGTGAATCTGCAATGGAATCTGTGGCGCGGGCAGCAAGATCGGCATCGCGTGCAGGAAGCCGAGGTCGAATACAC